>RFXN01000001.1 GCA_009921625.1 Candidatus Fonsibacter lacus
GTGCGCCTCTCCCATAGCCTCAGACATGGTCGGATGGGCATGGATTAGTGGCGCCACATCATCTGCGGTAGCTTCCCAGTTGAAGATAAGTTGTGCTTCAGCGAGAAGTTCACCAACGCGACTACCGACCATATGAATTCCAAGAACTGGACCACTTTTTTCTGCGACGAGCTTGATTGAGCCCGAGGTGCGAAGAATCTGAGATTTTCCATTTCCAGCTAAATCGTAAACAAGTTCAACAACTTCGTGGCCACGCTCTTTTGCTTGTGCCGTAGTTAACCCAACAGAGGCAACTTCAGGCTCAGAGTATGTAACTCGAGGCACGCCATCGTAATTAATAGGTCGTGGATTAAGACCAGCAATCTCTTCAGCTACAAGAATTCCTTCACCAAATCCAACATGTGCCAACTGGAGAGTAGGAATTAAGTCGCCAACAGCATAAACATTTGGAACATTGGTTCGACATTTCTCATCTACCAATACGTAGCCACGATCCATCGCTAGGCCAATTTCTTCATAACCAAGATTTGCGGAAGTTGGCCCTCGGCCAACAGAGACCAATAACAAGTCAGCGTCAAATTCGCGTCCATCCTCTAGAGCTACCTTTACCCCTGAAGTTGTTGGCGTTGCGCTCTTAAATCGGACCCCTAACTCAAAGTTGATACCACGTTTGCGATATGCACGCTCAAGCAACTTTGAGGATGATTCATCTTCGAGCGGAACCAAGTGTTGTAATCCTTCAATGATTCGAACATCTGCTCCAAAAGATTTCCATACTGAAGCAAATTCACATCCGATGACGCCACCGCCAAGAACAATGACGCTCTTTGGTACATAATCAAGAGTGAGCGCATGGTCGCTGGTGACAATTGTGGTGCCATTGATTTCGAGGCCAGGAAGAGTCTTGGGGTAGGAGCCGGTGGCAAGAACTAAATTCTTGCCGGTAATTTTCTCGCCATTTACTTCTACAGTCTCTTTTGAGATTACCTTGCCGTGGCCTTCGATAAATGTGATTCCCCGGCTCTTCACTAATCCCTGCAGTCCTTTATAGAGTTTGGAGATGACGCCATCTTTGTAGGTGTTAACGCCAGCCATATCGATGCCGCCTAATTCAGCGACTACTCCGAATTCGTGCGCCTCGCGCGCGTTATCTGCAATCTCACCTGAATGAAGGAGGGCTTTGGTAGGTATACAACCGCGGTGCAGGCAGGTACCGCCTAATTTTCCCGCCTCAATTAACGCAACGCTTAGACCAAGTTGGGCTGAGCGAAGAGCGCAGGCATACCCGCCAGAACCGCCACCAAGGATTACTACATCGAAAGACATCTACCCGCTCCCGCCACTCTCTTCTTACTATCGCTCCCGGAACACCGGGCTATCTTCCCATTCTTAGCGAATGGATGTGACCTCGGCAAAGCGCACGAGTGAACGGATGGCAAACCCCACCCCTCCAACGGGGGTATAACCGTGTGGCTGGCCATCATTGAAAGAGGGGCCCGCAATATCAAGGTGGAGCCAGGGGAGATCGGCAGGAACGAACTCTCTCAAGAAGAGCCCAGCGACAAGCATCCCGCCCATCCGCTCTCCAATATTGGCGAGATCCGCTACCGGAGAATCGAGCGAAGGGCGTAGCTCCTCTGGAAGGGGCATCGGCCAGAAACTTTCACCTGTTGTCGCTGCTGCGGCAAGAAATTGAGATCGGAAGCTTTCATCATTACCCATTACAGCTGCAGTCCGTTTTCCTAACGCAACAATTTGAGCACCCGTTAATGTAGCGATGTCGATGATTCCATCAAGATCCTTTGTTACCTCGACTGCACGGACGAGCGCATCAGCGAGAATTAATCTTCCTTCAGCATCTGGATTAAGTACCTCTACAGTTTTTCCGCCATAAATTGTGATGATATCGCTAGGCCTAGTCGCACTCTCACTAACCATATTTTCTGCAAGTGGAGCCCATGCATCTATTGCAACGGGAAGTTTCAATTGCGCAATAGCATTTATTGCTCCGACAACCGCAGCGGCTCCGCTCATATCAGATTTCATCGCTTCCATCCCTTGAGCTGGTTTGAGCGCTAGGCCTCCAGTATCAAAAGTAATTCCCTTGCCGATATATGCAAACTTCTTTTTCGCACCTTTTGGCTTATATGAGAGATGAAGTAGACGTGGGGGATTTGCAGAGCCTTGCCCGACCGCAGTAATACCGCCGTACCCTTCGCTTTTTAGTTGGATATGAGTTTTTACCGTTACTTTTATAGTGGTATGAACTGCATCTTTCACCAAAGAAACAAATTTTTCTGGCGTTAGATAGCTAGGCGGCATATTAATTAAATCTCTAACAAAATTAACTTCTCCAACAAGAATTTCGGTTCGTTTTAGAATTCCGTTCGCATTTTTAATTGTTCGCCCAGGTAGGAAACTAATTTTTTCGATGAGATGAGGCAGATTTCTATCGCCTTTGAATTGCTGAAATTGGTATGCACCGAGTGTGGCCCCTTCAACAACCGCACGGAACTCTTCACTATCTTTACATTCGATTGCGATGGTCGCCTTCTTATGACCTATCAATGAACGCAGAGCAACTCCGGCAGCACGTCGGATTCCTTCTAGATCATTTTTCGCTGGGAGCGCTACCGCGACGATTAACTGACCTTCTAGATTGGTAAACATCCGCACTTCATCAGATTTTCCTTCAACTCGCGAATTTGTTAACGATTTCTTAAGCCAAATTGCATCTGACGTATTCTTTCTTTGAAGATTCTCGCTACTTGCCACTATGGCTATTGAAGAGCTATCCGGGTAGCAGCGATAGCCGACTACCAGCGGCGTCGATTTACCGAGATCTCCCAAAGAGAGTTGAATCGAGAGTGTCATGGTGAGAGCCTAACGATTCGCGGTAAGTTGAGTGTGTGGAATCGCCCTTACTCGCAGTTCATCAAGCTCTTGGCGCAAAACTTGGCGATTTTGCCGGGTGGCAAATGCCCCTTGAATATCCCGCTCCAGTGGGCGGCGGAACGCTAACCGAGCACCTCGCTGTTCGAGAAAGAGTTGGCCTTTTTGATGTATCTCACTTGGGAAAAATCTCCATTAAGGGTGAAGGTGCGAAATCGTGGGCAAATGAAATCTTTACCAACGACTTAAATCGGATCTCACCAAACCAAGCTCAGTACTCACTGCTATGTAACGAGCAGGGAGGGGTAATCGATGATGTCATTATTTATTGCCGGAGTGAAAACGATTTACTGGTGATCCCAAACGCATCTAATGCCCAGACCGTCTTTGAAACTCTTAATTTAGCAAACGGCAAATCGCGATTAAGAATTGAAAACTTACATAATGAATTTGCAGTTATTGCTTTGCAAGGCCCGCTATCGCGCACTGTACTTAGCGCAGTTGGCTATACGCCAATCTTGGAATATATGTCCTTTGCAGAGATTAATGTCGATGGAACCACTCTGACGATTTGTCGCACTGGTTATTCAGGAGAGCATGGATACGAATTGCTTCCACCCAAAGAAAACGCAGTTTCGATTTGGAATTTACTGAGCAGGGAAGTGTTGAAAGTAGATGGAAAGATTTGCGGACTTGGTGCGCGAGACACCCTACGTACCGAGATGGGATACCCACTTCATGGCCACGAACTTTCATTAGAAATTACCCCGCTTGAGGCAAATCTATCGTGGGCAATTGGCTGGACGAAAAATTCATTTCACGGCGCGAATGCATTACGGGCAGAGCAAGTTAAGGGAGTAGGGAGATTATTGCGGGGCCTACAACTCACCGAGCGGGGCATTCCGCGGAATGGAATGCAGGTACGTAATGGAGTTGGCGCGGTTGTTGGTGAAGTGACCAGCGGAACGTTCTCACCTTCTGTCAAAGAAGGTATAGCTCTAGCGCTGATTGAATCGGGAATTGAAACTGGAGAACAAGTGTTCGTAGATGTCCGGGGGAGAAACTTAGGTGCCATAGTGGTGAAACCACCTTTTGTTACATCGCACGTTCGCGAATAATTACAACGTTTCCACGCTGCATTGCTCGTCGAATTGAATTAAGGATTGCTCTACCAAGTAAAAGAATTAGGGTCATATTGAAAAGCGCGCGAGGAATATCCCATGCAAGAGCTGTGGCGAAATGAAAAGCGATAAATCTCTGTAAATTATTGAGTACAGCATCGCCCGCGATATATGCGATCGTGGTTTTCGGTGAAGCAATCCAAGGCCATAGTTGTAAATCCATCATAAATCCGAAGAACGCTGCTGAGGCTATCCCATATCCTGCAAGTGCTACTACTTCGATATTCTTTGATTGAATGCGCGGCAATGCACCAGCGCCCCAACCTATCCAGGCAGCGCACATCATTTGAAAAGCTAACCATGGCCCGACGCCGCCAGTTAGTAGCGCGGAAGCAAGCATTGTCGTTAGCCCGAGGATAAATCCAAAACGTTTTCCGAGTGCGCGCCCACCAATAATTATCAAAAACCAAATTGGTTCCAAGCCAACCGCTCCAGCACCAATAGCTCGAAGTGAAGCGCCAGTTGCACTTAGCACCCCAAGAAATGCGAGTGATTTAACATTTAAGGCACCCGAGGTGATTTCAACAATTGCGGTAATGGTGACCAGGGGCATCAGCGCCAGAAATAACCATCGGGCAGCTAAATCATTTTGAGCGCTCACAAATAGCGGCCAGGTAAAGGCAAGTAGGCCGATGATCGATGCAAGCAGAATGGATAAGGAGGAAAAGATATGTGAACTCAACCGGGTAGTTTTCATCAAGTATTTTTCTCGCCAAGTGATTGCAGAACCTCTGACACAGTTAACCAGCGTGCCGGAGCTAAAACTTTTGTTACTTGAGGGGCGAAGGCGGGCGATGACGTTAAGATTTCAGCGACTTCGCCATCGGCAACAATTTCACCATCGGCCAACACCACAACTCGTGTTGCAATGTCTGCGACCAGCTCTACATCGTGAGATGCAATGACAACAGCGGTATTTTCGGAGACTATTTCAGAGATGGCTTTAATTAGCCTCTCCTTCGCTTGATAATCAAGTCCCCTGGTCGGTTCATCAAGAATCAAGAGAGAGGGTTTTTTTGCCAACACTATGGCTAAAACCAAACAGAGCCGCTCACCTTCAGATAAATCTCTGGGATGCAATTGGCTATCCACTGAAGGTAAAAGTTTGCGCAGGATTTGCTCTGTCGTGCCACTTGCGACGTAATTATCTTGATCACTATTTTCAAGTTCCTCTGCAACGCTTTGAGCGTAGAGAAGATCACCTGATTCCTGAGGTACGAATCCGATAGCGCTTATCAGCGCTGCTCCGTGCAGTCTTTTCGGATCCCTACCAACTACCTGGACTGATCCTTTCGCGATTTCGCGTAAGCCGACCATACTGGTAAGGAGCGTAGATTTTCCGGCGCCATTGCGACCCATTACCGCGACGATCTCGCTGGATTTAATTGAGAGTGAAATATTTTCAAGAGCAACTTTCTCGCCATATCGAATAGTTAGATTCTCGATTGAGAGAACTTCCGAAGCAGATGGAGCAACTGCCTTTCGTTCCGGTGGAGATATGTCTTGGGCGAGATGGCTAATAGTGCGACGAGCATCTCGGACAGTCATGGGAATTTCTGAGCTATGTAACGCGCGCGAGAGTTGAATTATTGGAGGCGCTATTGCAGACTCTTTGAGAATTTCTTCTGGTGAACCGATGGAGACAGTGTTTTGATCTTCCACATAAATCACCCGGTCAACGAATTGAAGAACTCGCTCAAGTTTATGTTCCGCGATAATCACCGTAATTCCCAGATCGTGTACGAGTCGAGATAGCGTGGCAAGCACCTCTTCAGCGGCAATCGGATCTAATGCACTTGTTGGTTCATCAAGCAAGAGCACTTTTGGATTCATGGTGAGAACCGATGCGATGGCCGCTCGTTGTTGCTCGCCACCACTTAGGGATGCCAAAGTTCTATTCCTCAGCGGCGCAAGGGCAAGTAGGTCCAAGGTGTCTTCCACTCTTTTTCGCATCACTTCGGGGGAGATTCCCAAAGATTCCATTCCGAAAACGAGTTCTTCTTCGACAGTATCTGTCACAAAGCCAAGGGCTGGGTTTTGACCGACGATTGCAATTAAATCAACTAATTCCCTAGGCTTATGTAGCGCAGTATCTCGCCCCGCTATCTTTATAGTCCCTGAAAATATTCCACCGGTGTGATGTGGGACGAGTCCATTCATTAATTTTAATAACGTCGATTTGCCTGCACCAGTATCTCCCATGACAAGGACAAATTCACCTTCGGGAACCTCGAACGATAGATTTTCAAAAATAGTTCGTTGAACGTATGGATAAATGAGAGTTACATTGTCGAAAGTAATCATGCGGCCATCACCGTTTTCTTAGTGACAAAAAACGGCATGCTACAAAGAAGAAAAAGCACAAGAGCGCTAAATGGGTTAAATGCAAAGTGGGCGAATATAACAGCCAGAGCAGAAGAGGCGAGTACCAGGTACTCCTCTTTTCGCCACGGCAGCGGGCGATACCTAGTCCGAGAATTTTCGTTATTTGCCCAAACTAAACCTGAAGCGAGAAATCCGATAGACAGAATCAAAGTTAGGCGAAAGGCTCCATTGGTGAGTAGTTGGATTACTGCTATTAACACTCCAGTGATGCCAATCAACATCAATACCGAATGGGCGTTTTTCTTATCTGTTGTCGCACGATAGCCGTATCCACGCGATTCCATAGATTCAGCTAGAACCAGCGCCCTCTCCAAAGCTTCTTCAAATAGTGGCACTAGAGATCGTTTGAAGGAAAATCGCCTCTTATCACCGCGCAACTTACGTGCTTCGCGAATTCTCTTGATACTCGTGACGAAATGAGGAATCAAGGTCGTGGCAATGATGAGAGCAACTCCTGCTTCGTGTAGAACACCTGGTAGGGCACGAAGTGTTTGTTTTGGATTTGCTAGGGAGCTCGCGCCAGCAATTGTTACTACTAATGCAAAAATTGTTAGCGTTTCGATAAAAACAAAGTACAACCGCTCCTGAGTTACATCACCACCTAGGAAAATTCCGGCCAACCATTCTGGTAGTTTCACTTTGGGAAGAGAAAAAAGCACGCGTCCATCTCCGGGAACACTGAAGATAATTGCGATAACCATTCGAATTAGTAGCGCAAACGTCGCGATTTTGATTCCGATGGAGAGCGCTGACGCCCAGGGATCATCTGTCTTTCTGGATAACGTGACGATCACCGTTGCCATAATAATTATTATCAGCAACCACGGATTAATAGTTCTACTCGTTGCCACAGCAAGACAGATGCCCCAACCCCACCAGGCAAGTGGATGTAATGTTCGCACCACGAATTACTTCTTTAACTCCGCTGGAACTGGAATCGCATCCGCGCCACAATCTTTGCTAGGGAAACCATTGATGCCGCAGATAAAGCCACCCTCTCCGGCGCGAACTTCTGCTGCCTTATTGAGCACATCAAGTCCGGTTGCATTTATTGGAACAGAAACACATCCGCTCGATGCCTCTGGAGCTTTATCCCCTTCTGGATAAATTGCTGGGTTTCCAAATTCGATGACATACCCAACTCTCTTCTCGCCTGCAGTTGAGGTGGTGTTGCTACAAAGCGATGCAAAATCGGGTGGTGCAATTGGTGAAGTTGGGTCGACAACTCCCTCTGCAGAGAAGGTGTAGTTCCAGCCTTCTACCGATCCATCGGCTGGATTTGTCGTTGCTGGGCCTTCCATTGCGGTCGCCCAACTTTTGCCATCTTGGATGCTCTGGGAATATCCCCAATATCGATATCCAACTGCATCTGCAGATTGTGAACGTTCTGAGGTGGCTGCGCTTGATTCAGAACCACTCGAACATCCGGTGAGCGATTGCGTTATTACCCAACCAGTGATGGCCAGTAGAGCGAACGTAGATTTTTTGTTAGATATTTTCTTCATACAGACTGGGACCTTTCGAGAAAGGGTCCACAAGGCTAAGACAGTAATGGCGAGGGAGTGCTCGCACATTGATGCCGCCCCGCAAACCACGACGGGAGTTTTTGGCGTTCGCCTCGAAGCAGGTAATCCGACTTATCTTTTGCTATTCAAGTTTTTAGCTGAACTTGTGTAACAAAGAATTACGGCTGCGGGTCAGCGTCGGGTTTTCACCGAACTTCCCCTACCTCAAGGTGGTATTTAATTTTTTTGTTCTCTTCGCGAGCATAGTCGTTGGTAGGTTGCATTGGCGAGGGTATTGGGTACTGTGGTGCCATGGAATATCGTCGACTTGGCCGCTCTGGCATGTATGTATCTGAAATCTCTTACGGCAACTGGATTACCCATGGCTCTCAAGTGGCAGCCGAAGAAGCGATCAAGTGCGTTCGTGCCGCGTACGACGCAGGTATCACCACCTTTGACACCGCTGATGTCTATGCCGGAACGAAAGCAGAATCGGTATTAGGTCGGGCGCTCAAGGGCATGAAGCGTGAGTCTTATGAACTCTTTACCAAAGTTTATTGGCCAACTGGACCGGGCAAGAACGATCGAGGCCTCTCGCGAAAGCACATCATGGAGTCGGTGCACGCATCACTGAAGCGTCTGCGGACCGACCATCTTGATCTCTATCAGGCGCATCGCTTCGATTATGAAACACCTCTTGATGAAACGTTACGAGCATTTGACGATCTTATTCGCCAAGGGAAAGTAAATTACATCGGCTTCTCACAATGGCGCGCGAGTGAAATTGAAGCAGCCCTAAAGATTCAAAAGGAACTTGGCTTTGATTGCTTTGTTTCGAGCCAGCCCCAATACTCCATGTTATGGCGGGTGATTGAAGCCGAGGTTGTCCCGCTCTCACAACGCGAGGGGATCGGACAGATCGTTTGGTCTCCAGTCGCGCAAGGGGTTCTTTCCGGCAAATATCTTCCAGGGAAGAAGCCGCCAGCTGGATCGCGTGCAACAGATAAGAAGAGTGGCGCGGCCATGATCTCTCGATGGATGGATGACGCAATTTTGAAAGAAGTGGCGAAACTCCAACCAATCGCGAGCGATTTAGGGCTAACGATGGCTCAGCTAGCTATTGCCTGGGTTCTCCAAAATCCCAATGTATCGAGCGCAATCATTGGCGCATCGAAAGCCAAACAAGTCAAAGAGAACGTGAAGGCAGCTGGCGTGAAATTAACGGACGATGTGATGCGCGCAATTGATAATGCAATTGGCGCAATTGCTGAGCGCGATCCCGCAAAAGATAGTAGCCCGAATCCACGTCCCTAACCGGATTAACTAGTTCAAGTTAATTTAGTTCCACGCTTGACTAGTGGTGCAGGCGTGCGAAGACGTCTAATTTGAGTAGAGCGCATCCAGGCGTACATGGTTACTCCCTTAACGCTTTCATTGGGATATTTAGTTCCTGCCATTTTCTTAATCTGACGCCCCATCCATATTCCATCGAGAGCTGAAATAAGAACGACAAGGTACATCACCAAGGTGGCAAAAACTTTAATAGTCACGCTGGGCATTGCCGTGAGCAACAAGACAACCATAAGAAGGGGGAGGAAGAATTCGGCAACAGACCAACGAGCATCAACGTAATCTCGAGCAAGTTTGCGAACAGGTCCCTTATCGCGCTTTGGTAACGCGCGCTCATCGCCCTTGAGATAGAGCTGGCGCATCTCCATTCGTCGACGTCGAGCGTTTTCGCGTTCGGCTTTTTTCGCCTCTTTTGTCGCTGCTGGCGCAAGAGCAGGGGTTAATTTCTTCGCATTTCGCTTGGGCGTTGGCTTATTCTTCTTCTCGTCACTCATTTTCGTTGAAGCTCCATCTCTGTAATTATTAAATTAAACTTAGCATTCGATCAAGGGCAATCCGAGCAAAGTGGCCCGTTCGCTCCGGAACTTTAATTTCATTGACAACTCTTCCTTCAACTAGAGATTCCATCGCCCACACCAAATGGGGTAGATCAATTCGATTCATTGTCGAGCAGTAGCAGACAGATTTGTCGAGAAAAACTATCTGCTTATCTGGATTTCCCGCTGCCAATCGTTTGACGAGATTCAATTCGGTGCCAATGGCCCATTTAGATCCGGGAGGAGCGCTAGAGACCGTTTTAATTATCTGCTCTGTTGAACCAATGATATCGGCATTGAGCGCTACCTCATGTTGACATTCCGGGTGGACGATAACTTGAACGCCAGCGATTCGACTTCGCACATCATTGATTGAGGCAAGCGAGAAGCGAGCATGAACAGAACAGTGGCCGCGCCATAAAATCATCTTTGCTTCTCGGATTTGTCTATCGGTCAAACCACCTCGAGCTTTCCAAGGATTCCAGACGACACACTCATCAAGAGATAAACCCATTTGCAAGACTGCAGTGTTACGTCCTAAATGCTGATCGGGTAGAAAGAGCACTCGTTCACCCTGTGAAAATGCCCAGGTCAATGTTGTTTTTGCATTAGAAGAGGTACAGACCGTGCCACCATGTTCACCGGTAAAGGCTTTGATCGCTGCTGAAGAGTTCATGTATGTGACCGGAATTGTGCTTCCGGCGATCCCTAGTTCATCAAGCACCGCCCAGCATGCGGCAACTTGCTCGTAATTTGCCATATCAGCCATCGAACATCCCGCAGCAAGATCAGGGAGAATTACTTGTTGTGTTGGTGATGTAAGGATATCTGCGCTCTCGGCCATGAAATGTACGCCACAGAAAATAATGTACGGCGCATCGGGTCGAGCAGCTGCATCTCGAGCCAACTTAAACGAATCGCCCGTGACATCGGCAAATTCAATAACTTCATCGCGTTGATAGTGGTGACCGAGAACAAATACTCGATCGCCAAGAGCTTCTCGCGCTGCCGCCGCGCGCTCACGCAATTGTGGATCACTGGGAGCGGGGAGCTCACCAGGGCATGAGACGCCCCGCTCACTGGAAAGGTCAGATCCCTGTCCCAGTAAGAGAAGGTCGGTAATATTCATGGCGCTATCTTCTCAGGTTTTCTATACCAGGGTGGGACAGAAAGAACTGGGAAGATTTAGAGCGCGCTGAGCGTTCTTGGCTATGGCAAGATTACCTATCGAACAATTGAGAAAGCTTGAGAAGGCTTGAGAAGGGATATCCCACTATGAGCGCAGAGGTCACCACTCCCGCCACGTCAGATGGAGTTGTTCTCTCGGAGAAGGCGGCCTCCAAGGTCAAGGCGCTTCTCGAGCAAGAGGGGCGCGATGATCTTCGCCTACGTATCGCCGTACAACCAGGAGGCTGCTCGGGCCTTCGCTACCAACTCTATTTTGATGATCGCGCACTCGACGGAGATATTCTGAAGGATTTTGGTGGCGTTGAAGTAGTGACGGATAAAATGAGTTCGCCTTACTTAATGGGTGCAACCATTGATTTTGTGGACACCATTGAGAAACAAGGTTTCACAATCGATAACCCCAACGCGAGCGGTAGCTGTGCTTGCGGAGATTCTTTCCACTAATTAATCCATCGACTTTTTGAATTCACGCTCAAAGGTGAAAATCGCTATCACAGGGTCGGTCGCCACCGACTACATGATGAGCTTTCCCGGGAAGATTGCTGACTCAATAGTCATTGATTCGCTGGAAAAAATTTCACTCTCATTTTTGGTCAATAATCTTGAGGTGCGTCGAGGTGGTACGGGCGCGAATATCGCATTTGGAATGGGGATGCTTGGTGGTGCACCTATTCTTATTGGGGCAGTCGGAGAAGATTTCGCAGATTACAACTCGTGGTTAACTCGCCATGGAGTAGATACATCGGAAATATACATTTCGCAGACTCAATTAACTGCACGGTTTACCGTGACAACAGATCAAGCGCATAATCAAATTGCATCTTTTTATCCTGGCGCGATGAGCGAGGCGCGCAATATTGAACTCGGCCCAATCTTTGAAAAACGTAATGGGCTAGATCTGGTACTTATTGCCCCTGATGACCCAGAAGCCATGCTTAGGCATACGGAAGAGTGTCGCCACCATAAAGTCCCGTTTGCCGCAGATATTTCGCAGACATTGGCGAGCTTAACGGGAGAGCAGATTCGTAACTTACTTATTGGTGCAAAATATTCATTCTTGAACGAATACGAGATGGCTCTTGCAATGCAGAAGACTGGTTGGAGCCGTGAAGACTTCCTTGCCAATGTAGAAATTTGCATAACAACGCTCGGAGCAAAAGGTGCACGGATCGAATCGCAACTTTTCTCAACAATTGCTGTTGGGGTAGCTAAAGAGCGCACAAAAGTTGATCCAACGGGTATCGGGGATGCCTTCCGCGCCGGTTTCCTCTCAGCCCTTAGCTGGGGAATGGGTTTAAAAGAATGTGCCGAAGTGGGTTCAATGGTTGCCACTTATTGCCTCGAGACTCAAGGCGGTCAGGAGTATCGATTCTCGCGCGAGCAATTCATGGAGCGTTTCACAGAAAGTTACGGCGCTGAGTCTGCACATCTAGTCGGCGTGAAACTACCTAAATTTTAATAATCTTGTAAGTATGTTCAGCAACTGAATCAACGCTATGTCCAGTCATTCTGGCCCATGCCTGAAGATCGCTCTCGGTTGCTGGATCATCTGCTTTAAGAATTATTATCTCTCCAATGGAAATTTCTTTGATTGCTTTTCCCAATTGGATTATCGGAGTGGGGCAGAGCTCTCCGAGGCAGTCTAGTTCTTTCATTAAATTACCATCCATTTAATTGACATTACAGCCCCGAGTCTGAACGTAATTTTTCGATAATTCCGGGCAAAAGCGCGAGAAATTTCTTTACTTCACTTTCTTGAACGCTATGTAATAGTGAGATCCGAATATTTCCATGAGTGAGTACTCCCATCGCTTTTAAAACATGGCTTGGTTCGATGGCGGAGGCAATACATGCTGACCCAGATGCCACGGTGAAACCTTCGCGCGCTAGATGAGATACAAGTTCTTCGCCGGAGACATTGAGGAACGAGAGCGAGAGGATGTGCGGCAAGGATTGAGCGACCGCTCCACTACCTGCAATATCTACATCAGAAATTGTTTGCTTGATAACAGTTCTCATCAAATTTACCAGAGAACGAATTCGTTCTGATTCTTTTTTGGAATCTTCGATCCATCCCGTTACTGAGGCAGCCGCTGCCAAAACTAGAGGAAGTGAGTATGAAGCTGGACTTCGGCGGGCAATGGCCGTAGTGAGTGGGTTGACCCAGCGATGTTCGCGGTGAATCAACATGATTCCTATTCCCGAGGGCCCATCCCAACTTTTTGCAGGAAAATCTGCTGTTGACCAATAGGTAGGAAGTTTGACGAGCGGCCCTGCTGCCGAGTAATCGAGATGTAGTTGCGCATTGAGAGAGCCAGTGAGGGCAGATAAATCTGCCAAATCTTGTCTGATACCTGTCTCCCCATTTGCTGCCTGGAGCGCAACGGTCGAATTACTCTCAATTGCCTCGAGAAAGAGATCGCGATCGATAAGCCCTTCGTGGGAGACCGGAATGATGCTCATGGAGTGCGCTCGAGCGCCCATTGCCAAAATATCTTGCCGCTCCGTAGCGCCCGCAACAAAGTTTCCATGGGAAAAATTTGGGGCTCCCAAAATCGCCATGGGGGAGATAAGCGCAGGCTCTCCCCAGAACTCCACCTCGCCAGGCATTACTCCTAGAGCGGCGGCTATCTCTTCTCGTGCCGAATTAAGTAAATGACGCGATTGCGAGCTAGCTTCGCCAAGGCCATCGGGGTGGGCCCATCCTCGCTCAAATGCCGCAAGGAGAACGCGCATACCGGCAGGATGGAGGGGGCGCTCTCCATCGAAAGTCCCCGCTGTGATGAGTGCCACGAGGGAGACGGTACTCGTCAACTCTCTAGATGGCGAAAGGGGCGACTATCCTTTTGTCATGGGTATCAGGGGTGGGATTCGGTCTGTCAGAGCTGACCGAACTAGCACGAGTAGCAGTCATTTACCCCGCGGAACTTTTGCGCTCTCCCTCTTAGCGATTGCTCTTACTGGATGCGCTTCCCAAGATCTTCCTGCGCTTGGCTATCCCCGAGGCGTCACTGACATTAACGATCGTTCGCACTTTTTATGGCAAGGCTCTTGGATCGCAGCATTCATTGTTGGCGGCATTACTGCCGCATTAATTTTATGGGCAGCTCTTCGTTACCGGGTAAAACAAAAATCAACAGTCGGTGAATCAGAACAACTTCCTGAGCAAGTCAGTTATCACATGCCCCTTGAAGTGATGTACACCGTTATTCCATTCATTATCGTTGCAGTGCTCTTTTATTTCACCGCTAGAGATCAATCTGCAATCACAAAAATTTCACCTGCAGGGGTAGCGGTACATGAAATTGATGTCAATGCAGTGCAATGGGCTTGGCAATTTACCTATCCTGAAGCAGAAGATAAGACTGTCACGGGAACGCCTAGTAAGTATCCAACTCTTTATTTACCACTAGGCGAGCGCATTCGGATAAACCTCACCGCGTCAGATGTGGTTCACAGTATTTGGATTCCGGCATTTATGATGCAAATGCAAGCGTTGCCTTCTGTAAAGAATCAATTTGAATTTACTGCTCAAAAAGAGGGCACATATCCAGGTTTCTGCAACATGCACTGCGGACGAAATCATTCACAGATGCGATTTACGGTGAAAGTTGTTTCGCCTGCGGAATATCAGAGCTACATTAACGCACTTAAAGGTGGTGTTGCATGACAACGTACGCCGAGCGCCCAACGATTTCCCAACCACGACCAACAGAACCCTCGCGCAAAGGTCGGTTATTCATTAAATGGGTGACAACTACCGACCATAAAGTGATTGGTCACCTCTACCTAATCACCTCATTTGTTTGGTTCTTAATCGGTGGAATCATGGCGCTCTTTATGCGCGCAGAGTTGGCTCGACCAGGCTTGCAATTTCTCAGCGTTGAGCAGTACAACCAACTCTTCACAATGCATGGCGTCATCATGTTGTTGATGTTTGCTACCCCGCTTTTTGTTGGCTTTGCCAATGAAATCATGCCGTTACAAATAGGTGCAGCAGATGTCGCATTTCCGCGGATGAATATGCTCTCGTATTGGCTATATCTCTTCGGTGGAATCATGGCGGCCGCTGGATTCTTCACCCCTGGGGGAGCTGCGTCATTTGGTTGGACCGCTTATGCACCTTTATCAAGCGTTGAATATTCTCCAGGGCTTGGAAGTGATCTCTGGATTGTTGGACTAGCCATTGGTGGTCTTGGAACAATTCTTGGTGGCGTCAATTTCATCACCACGATTTTCTGTTTACGCGCTCCCGGCATGACGATGTTTCGGATGTCCATCTTTACTTGGAATACTTTGCTCACTTCAATCTTAATTCTCCTTGCATTCCCACCTTTAGCAGCAGCGCTACTTGGTTTGGAAGCAGATCGTCGCTTTGGCGCACATATCTTTGATCCTGCCAATGGCGGTGCAATGCTCTGGCAGCATCTCTTCTGGTTCTTTGGCCATCCAGAGGTGTATATCCTCGCCTTGCCATTCTTTGGAATTGTGAGCGAAATCCTTCCGGTATTTAGTAGGAAGCCAATCTTTGGTTACAAAGGTCTAGTGGCGGCAACCATCGCAATTGCTGCCCTATCAGTTGCGGTCTGGGCCCACCATCTCTTTACTACGGGACAAGTACTTCTGCCCTTCTTCTCCTTTATGACCTTCCTTATTGGTGTACCAACCGGCGTTAAGTTCTTTAACTGGATTGGCACAATGTGGCGCGGGCAGGTCCACTTGGATACTCCGATGATTTGGTCGATTGGCTTTCTCATTACATTCCTTTTTGGTGGCTTAACGGGAATCATTCTCGCTAGCCCACCGTTGGACTTTGCAGTTTCCGCTTCATATTTCGTCGTAGCGCACTTTCACTACGTGGTCTTTGGAACGGTGGTCTTTGCAATGTTTGGTGGTTTCTACTTCTGGTGGCCAAAGTTCACCGGTCGAATGCTCAATGAAACACTTGGCAAAATTCATTTCTGGACCCTTTTCTTTGGCTTCCACTTAACATTCTTGATTCAGCATTGGCTTGGTATTGTAGGTATGCCACGTCGTTACGCAGATTATTTGGCCAGTGATGGATTCACTGGCATGAATATGATCTCAACCATTGGCGCGTTTTTGCTCGCCTTCTCGACTATTCCGTTCTTTCTAAATATTTGGATTACCAAGAATGCTCCAAAAGTGATATCGGATGACCCTTGGGGTTATGGTGGATCCCTAGAGTGGGCGACAAGTTGCCCGCCTCCTCGCCACAACTTCACATCAATTCCTCGTATTCGCAGCGAGCGCCCTGCATTTGATTTACATCATCCAGAGGCGGCAGCTCACTAGTTCAATCAGTCACAGAAGACTCATCGAGATAACGAGTAGAGAGGCGAGGTGCAGATAAATGAAATTCGGATGGCGCCTTTTTGTTGGTATTGCTGCCTTCTATGGACTGGTAACAGTTATCTATGGGCTATGGGCTAAGGAAGTAGTTGGAATTGTCGCCCTCATTCTTAGTACCTGCCTTTCGCTCTTAATTGGTTTCTATTTCTGGTTTACCGATCGCCGACTAGGCGCCACACTGCCGGAAGATAACCTTCAAGGTGAGATTGCCGACCGTGCGGGGGAGCAGGGATTTTTTAGCCCGCACTCATGGTGGCCATTTGTTGTTGCGCTCTTTGCATCGCTGACCGGTCTTGGATTGATTCTCGGCTGGTGGTTCACTCTTATTGGCGCTTCAGCCCTCATGCTCGCCATCATGGGCTGGTCGCTCGAATACGAACGACGTTAAATCACTTATTGAAGCATTGTATTTCCGCAGGAACAGTTCGATTTAGTGGTGACCACTTTCGAGAGCTTTCACATCTTCTGCACTTGGTTTAGCAATCTGTTCGCCAAGTATTGCTTTACTTAATCGAGCCCGGACACGATATTTAATACCGCCTCGAGGTACGACACCGTTTGCATCTGCAGTTGGCGCTTCGAGGGGGAGGGCTTGCTCATGTTGAGTCAACAAGTACGCCTTCTCTGGAGAAACCGGCTCATGCACCTCGATGTATTCACCATGAGGCAACATCACTAGTCGGCCAGTTTCTCGACCATGGAGGACTAACTCGCGATCGTAGCGTTGGAGCGAGAGACAGACGCGCTTGGTAATGATGTAGGCCAGTGGCGGCAACACAATGATGCTAATTCGAGTGCCCCACATAATTTGATTAATGCTCAATCCAAAATGGGTGGCGATGAGATCATTGCCACCATTGATAAGGGCAACAATCATAAAAGTTAATGACATGGCACCAATTGCCGTACGTGTTGGCACATTTCGAGGGCGATCTAAGAGGTGATGTTCGCGCTTATCTCCCGTGGCCCATGCTTCGATAAATGGGTAGAGAGCCATTCCAGTGAAAATGATTCCGGGAATTATTAACCCGGGAATAAGAATGTTCCATGAGATGGTGTAGCCAAAGGCATGTGTTTCAAGTGGTGGAGACATTCGGACCAGGCCATCGAGCCAGCCCATGTACCAGTCAGGTTGGGAACCGGCCGAGATTTGCGTTGGCGTGTATGGGCCGAAGATCCAAATGGGGTTAATCGATGCGAATGCTCCAAGAAATACCGTCACACCAAAGACAATAAAGAAGAATCCACCAGCCTTTGCCATATAGACCGGAAGTAATGGGTAGCCAACAACATTCTTCTCTGTTCGACCGGCGCCAGGGTATTGGGTGTGCTTTTGATACCAGACGAGCATCAAGTGGACAGTAATAAGTGCGAGGAAAATTCCAGGCAAGAGAAGAACATGTACCGTGTAAATGCGCGGAATAAATAGCTCGCCCGGGAAATCGCCGCCAAAGGCAAAGAACGCCAAGTAAGTTCCGATAACGGGGATAGCCTGAATGATCGCTTCGGCGATACGAATACCTGTTCCTGAAAGTAAATCATCCGGTAGCGAGTAGCCCAAGAAGCCTTCAACAATTCCCAACGTGAGAAGTGCAACGCCAAAAATCCAATTCAATTCACGAGGCTTACGGAAGGCGCCTGTGAAGAAGACTCGCAATAGGTGGGCCACCATTGCGGCAAGGAAGAGCAAAGCTGCCCAGTGATGAACCTGGCGCATAAGTAATCCGCCTCGAACATCGAAGGAGATATTAAGCGTTGATTCATAGGCGGCAGACATCTTGATGCCGTTGAGCGGTTGGTATGAGCCGTTATAGACCAACTCTTCTTGTGATGGCACGAACCAGAAGGTAAGGAATGTTCCGGAGAGAAGGAGAATAATAAAAGAGTAGAGCGCAATTTCACCTAGCATAAATGACCAGTGATCAGGGAAGACTTTTTGTAGGTTCTTCTTCACCCATTTAGCAGCGCCAGTGCGCTCGTCAATGAAGTTGGCAACGCCGCCAGCGATTTTTTCACGTCGCGTGATCATATGTTTCGCTCCCAGAAGCTAGGTCCTACCGGTTCACTAAATGGCGCTGCGGCAACGAGGTATCCCTCACTGTCGACCGTTATCGATAATTGTGGCAGAGGTCGCGCTGCAGGGCCAAAGATAACTTTTGCACCCGTGGGTACATCGAAAGTTGATTGGTGACAAGGGCAGAGCAGGTGTTTTGTTTGCTGTTCATAGAGAGCCACTGGGCATCCCATGTGAGAGCAGATTTTTGAGAAGGCAATAATTCCTTCGTGCGTCCATGCCATTCGTTCAGCTGAGAGTTTAAGTTCTGACGGACGTACACGGATCAAAATTGCTGCATCCTTGCCGATATCTGAAAGCTTTCGGTGCTCTGGGTCTTTGATCTCTGGGAGAACGTGTGCAATCGCGCCAACCTCAAGATCTTCTGGCCTGATTGGCCTGTTACCCGGATCGGTAACGATTCGAACCCCTGTATTCCATGTTGTTTTGAGTAGCCGCTGCTCAGGCAGAGGTCCCAAATCGCGAAGGAGAATAATGGGGGAGAGCCCCACAAGACCGAGAGCAAGACCTAGAGTTCGTTTAATCATGGAACGACGCCCTAGTTGGACTTTGCCAGCTTCTGCCTTAACTGTCTCTACAAACGAAGCTCGATCTTCATCGCTAGATCGCATCGGATGGCGATGGGCGATTACTTCCTCATCAGGCATTAATGTTTTTGCCCAGTGCACTGCTCCTGCGCCTATGAAGAAGAGCGCGAGACCTAAGCCAGCGCCAATCCCAAGATTATGAGCGTTTACATTTCCAAGTAGTGGAAGGAAGACGAAAATATCTGTGGGAATAAAAATAAATGAGTAGATAAAGAGGAGCGTTCCTAGAGTTGAGAGCAGAAAGAGAATAGAGACCTGTCGCTCGGCCCGCTTCTCTGCTTTGGGATCGGTATCTGCTTTCCGGTGCACATGATGAGGAAGCCCTGGATCTGTTAATGGTTCGATCTCGTTCGACATATCCTCTCCCTGTTTCCTCTCTCAAACTTCTTCTAATCCCGAATTGATCAACGTGCCTTCGTTGCCAGCCAAATTGCGATTCCGATTAAGGAACCCATGCCAAGTACCCAACCAAGAAGGCCTTCAGTTACCGGCCCAACTTTTCCGAGCGAAGCACCGGCATAATTTCCCTCGCTCTCCACGGATTTAATCCATTTGATAATTGAGAGCTTCTCCTCTGGGGTGATTGCTCGATCACCAAAAACCGGCATCGATTGTGGGCCGGTAATCATCGCCTCATAAATATGAACTGGCTCAACGCCCATCAAAGTGGGCGCATATTTACCCGCAGTGAGTGCGCCACCTTGAGCCGCAGCGTTATGGCACATCGCGCAGTTTGTTCGGAATAACTCGCCACCTTCAGCGACATTTCCGTCGCGTTCATAATTCAGTTGTTCAGCGGTAGGGATTGCAGGTCCTGGAGCCAAGCTCGCCACATATGCTGCCAGCGCGGCAACTTGCTCTGCGTTATACACAGGTTTTTTCCGTTTCGCTTGTTGGCTCATATCGGCCATTGGCATTCGACCGGTGGCAACTTGGAAGTCAACAGATGCAGCGCCAACTCCAATCAGAGAAGGAGCAATTGCACCACCCTCGGCATTTAACCCATGACAGGAAGAGCAACCTCTTGCAAAAATATTCTTACCTTCTTCGATCAGAACAGATTTTGCATTACTTGCAGTCGCATTATTAGGTGCTGCTGCGATTGAGTAGATGCCGCCAATGAGAAAGAGTCCGAAGACCAAAAGCGCTGGCGCCATAGCGCGGTGCCTTCTTTTGCCGGTCAGCCATTTAAATAACGACATTTACGCGGCGCTCCTTCTCCCAGTTATTCATAAATCCCGTGTATTTCCGTTACTTGACCAGATAGATTGATGCAAAAAGTGCAATCCACACAACATCGACGAAGTGCCAGTAGTACGAGACCACAATCGCAGTCGTTGCCTGCTTGTGGCCAAAATTTCGAGCGTAACTCGTGCGGATCAACACGATAAGAAATGCTAATAGTCCACCGGTGACGTGAAGGCCATGGAAGCCGGTGGTGATGTAAAAGACCGATCCATATGCATTGCTACTTAGCGAGATTCCCTCGGTTACCAAGTGCGCATATTCGTAAACCTGGCCGGCAATGAAGAATGCACCCATAAGAAAAGTCAGTGCAAACCACTCGCGCATTCCCCATGAGGAGATGTTGCGAAGTTTTCCGGTCCGTCGCGCCTGGAAACGCTCGGCAGCGAAGACTCCAAATTGGCAGGTCACTGAACTCAAAACAAGGACGGTGGTATTTAAAGAGGAGAACGGGATATTGAGGATGTCAGTATTTTCTTTCCAAAACTCCGGACCTTGCACAGATCGGGTAGTGAAATACATGGCAAAGAGCGCTGCGAAGAACATCAACTCACTAGAGAGCCAAACTATGGTCCCAACTGCTACCAAATTGGGTCGGTTAGAGGTTGCGTGATACGAATCTTGATGTTGGGTCGTCGCGGACATGCCCTGATTATTCCTGATTTTTCGATAAGAAATGGAGTTTTTCGCCGACCAACGGGGGGTCAAATTGAGGTGAAACTCATCACGCGAGCTCGTTGTGAGGGCGGTCGTTGCGCCATAGAAGCCCATCGCTCCATTAGGCTGGGGCAATGGCTCCCCACGTCGTGCTGGTCTATTCGGATAACTCCCAGGTTAGAGCTGCGATAAAGCGGGCGATTACTCCATCCCCCAGCGCGGATATCGCTCCAATTGTGATCAAAGAGTTCGCCACTGCAGATGCCCTAAGAGGGTACTTTGACGATAAGGGAGGGGCTGGGCTGCTCATCGTCGATGGAGAGGCGACCCCTGAAGGTGGGCTCGGCCTCGCTCGCTCGTTGAAAGATGAGATTTATCAAGCCCCGCCGATGATTGGCATCATCGCCCGAGAGGCAGATCGCTGGTTAGCGACCTGGGCGCGAGTTGAAGGAATACTTTTTCATCCCATTGAGCCGCGAGCGCTAGCGAAAGAGGTTGCCGCGCTCCTTCGCAAGGATGGGATAGAGGTCGTGGCAACCTCGATAGGCATCCCACCGCGCGCCAATCACTAACGCGGAGCACGGTGTAGCGATGGTCAGCGAACTGTGGCGAGAAGCACTTGAGAATCTCTCTGAGAAAAAAGATCTCACTAGTAGCGAGAGCGCTTCCGTTATGGAAGAAATTTTGGCTGGCGTGCGAAGTCAAGAGGAGATTGCAGAGTTTTTGGCGTTACACACCGCAAAGGGCGGAACGGCGAGTGAGGTATCAGGTTTTATAGAGGCGATGTATGCCCACTCTGCGCCGATTTCAATCACCGAGCGAGCGGTAGACACAGTCGGTACTGGTGGCGACGGTTTTCACACAATCAATATCTCAACAACTTCCGCGATTGTTGCGGCCAGCGCTGGCGCGCGAGTTGTAAAACATGGAAATCGTGCGGCAACATCTAAATCGGGCGCTGCCGATGTTCTCGAAGCGCTCGGAGTAAAAATAGATCTCAATGGTTTACAAGTAGCCACTTTGGTAAGTGAGCTTGGTTTAGGTTTTTGTTTTGCACCAATCTTTCATGCGGCCATGCGCCATGCCGGAGCGGCACGTAAATCACTCAATTACCCGACGATTTTCAATATTTTGGGGCCACTATCCAATCCAGCGAAGCCAGCTGCCTATTCCATTGGTGTTGCAAAGGAAGAGATGTTTCCTATCGTTGCCGAGGTACTTCGCGCACGTGGTGTCGACGCTTTGGTTTTTCGTGGGCAGGATGGTCTTGATGAAATTACTCTTGCAACAAAGACGGATGTTTATGTCATTAGCGAAAAGAATATTTTCTTGACCTCAATAGATCCGAGTAAATGGGGGATAGCTCCAAGCGGAATCGAGGCCCTTAAAGGTGGCAGTGCGATCGAAAATGCAGAGCACCTTCGAGAGATATTGCGGGGAAAGAATGGTCCGATGCGAGATGTTGTTCTATTAAATGCTGCAGCAACTATTATCGCCTTCGATGGGATCGCAGATATTGTTCAGAGTGAAGAATTGGATAATCGTTTCGTCACAGCGCTTGAACGAATTGCTAAGGCAATAGATACGGGCGCGGCTACCGATCTTTTAGAAAAGTGGATTGAGCGTTCTCATCAGGTTTAGCAAGATTAGCGACGCTGTTTTGGTGAAAATTTGCCCCAAAAGTTGGTAGTTGCCACTCGCCTTTGATGTGAAGTGGTCTTGCTTTTTCGTCAGATACCCATCGTAGTAAAAGCTCCAACTCTTCGGGAGTTGAGTTAGGGAAGAGAAGCTCGCTATCAATTGAAAGTAGCTCCTTCGATTGATAGAGACTGATTACGCTTTCGATTCCCGTTTCATCCTTGACGGTAGTGGAGCGATGGAGTTTTCCACGTCTGATCTCTGCGATTTCAATATGCTCGCCATCGGAGAATTTTGCAACTATTAGCTCTTCAAGCGCGGAAAATGCTTTGAGGTTCTCGCTCCGTGCAAAACCACGTAAATATGAAGTTACCTGATTGCGAAGTTGGGCTGCCTCCTCAAATCGTTCCTCCTTCGCTAGTTGGGAGATCTTTTCAAAGTGTTGGGCGACCACATCTCCAGCTTGATAAGTGAGATGAGCACTTACTTTATTTACGACATCGCCATAGTGAATCTCTGAAATTGCACCAATACAGGGTGCTCCACACTTTTTTAAATCATAGAGAATACACGCACTTGCTTTCTTCATCGAAGAAGGAGTGATTCGAGGAGTACATTGGCGGATAGTTGTTGTCTGATGGAGCGCTTCACGGGCCAGTTCGGCATCAACTCGACCGCCGAAAGGTCCGATAACTTCGCTCCTTAAATTAAGCTCTGCATGTCCTTTCACAATCGTAAGTCGTGGAAAACGCTCTTGGGTAAGCGATAACCAGAGCGTTCGTTCTTGAAACTTAGAACGTCGGTTGTAACGAGGTGCATGAGCTTGAATCAATCGTAACTCTCGGATTTGTGCATCAATGAGAGTTGGTGTGGGTAGCGCTTCAATTCGAGCGGTGAGAGATATCATCTCCCGCATCCGAGTTCGAGTTTCTGATGCAGAAAAATAAGTTAAGACTCTTTTTCTTATATTCTTTGAGATTCCAATGTAAAGAGGTTTATCCTCGTTATCCCGAAATATGTAGAGCCCACAGTTGTTCGGCAAGCCATCCGCGAGATTCCGTTTGTTACGTTCCCGCGGAGTTAATGGGTGGGAGAGCTCTTGCAGAGCCTCCAATGTATGAACACCTAAATTACCTAATCGCTCTAGCAAGTGATGGAAGATGTGAACCGTTGCGCGCGCATCATCTAGCGCTCGGTGAGTTGGGGGCTCTTCAACACCAAAATATTGAGCAAGCGTCCCCAATTTCACATTGGGGGTTTCATCTTTACTAAGAGTTCTCCTGGCAATTTTTACCGTATCTAACACGCGGAAATTTGGCCACGAGTAGGAGTTGCTATCTGCTGCAGCTTTAAGGAAGCCAATATCAAAAGGTGCATTGTGGGCAATGAGAATTGTCTCTTGCGCTGAGCCACAAAATTCAAGAAAGGCGGGGAGCACTTCATCAAATAGGGGCGCCGGTGCAACCATCGCATCAGTAATTCCCGTCAGTACCGTGATGAATGGGGGAATGGGGGAACCAGGATTGACCAGGGTATGAAATTCACCGAGAACTTCACCGCCACGAATTTTCACTGCGCCAATCTCGGTAATCATCGCTCCAGCGCTCGGTGAGGTTCCCGTTGTTTCGAGGTCAACCACGACAAAGGTGCCCTGGCGCAGCGGCAAGGGAAGGTCATCAAAGGTTGGTTCAGTGAGCGCAGGCAAAATAGGGGATGCGCTCGATGAGCGTGAAGATGGTGAACTGCTTGCCCTCATGATGGGGTAAGCCTATGTTCTAACCCTGACAACTGTTGGTTAGGCAGAGGGGAAGAGTTATGGCTGAGGGAATAGAGCCGGTACGTTGGGGATTTATTGGCGCCGGCATGATTGCTAAAAAAGCGCTCTATCCCGCTCTTAAAAATTCGAAGTGGGGCGAAATTTACGCAGTTGCCGGGACTGATAGCGCTCGCGCGAAAGCGCTCTCTCCATCAGGACGTTTTTATACTGACTATCAAGAATTAATTGATGATCCAAAGATTGAAGCGATTTACATCTCCCTGCCCAACTCACTTCACATTCCTTGGACTATCAAGGCGCTTCGGGCGGGTAAAGATGTGCTCTGTGAAAAACCGCTTGCGATGAATGCGGCCGAAGTGAGAGAAGCAATCGCTGTTTCCAAGGAGACAGGGCGACTTCTCATGGAAGCTTCGTGGAATAGGTGGCATCCGCGGACGAAGCGATTAACGCAGATCGTCTCTTCAGGAGAAATCGGGAAAGTTGAGCGAATAAAAACGTGTTTTACCTACGATGGGCTACCCGATGAAAACATTCGGGCATTCCCTGAATTAGGTGGTGGTGGTCTTTATGACCTCGGTCCCTATTCCGTTGCGGCCCCTATTTGGTTGATGAACTTTGCTCCCACCGAGATTACAAAGGCTGAAGTTGCGTGGCATCATATGGGTAGCGATGAGACTGTTCGCGTTGAATTTTCTATAGGAGGAGCCAAAGCAGAGGCCATTACTTCGATGAACGTTCCTTCAACTCTGTATTTTGAAGTTTTCGGTAGCGATGGCGCGGTGATTATGGGTGGCAATGATGCATTTAATTCCCATAATTCGGCTAGCTCGCTCGAAATATATGGAAAACATGGCAAGCGAGTGGAAAAGTTTGACGCTTGCGATCCTTATCAACTTATGGCGGATGATTTTTCAAAGAGAGTTCGCGGTCAAAGTGATTGCTGGATCATGTCACTTGAAGAGTCATTGGTATTTGCGAAATTTTTTGATGAAGTCTTTGAAAAGATCGCCAAATGATATACAAACTAAGCGATAGCCGAAAACTTGATTTCGTCACAAATGAGGTTGAAAGTTCTATCGCAATCCTTTTTCACCACGGCACGCCTGGAGAGTGCACCGTTTGGTCAAACTGGCTCACTGAAATCACAGATGTGCAGGCGATTGCGGCGAGTAGGCCAGGGTATGCCTTAAGTGATCGACGACCTGGTCGAACCGTTGCCTCTGATCTTGCTGATCAATCAGAGCTACTCAAACATCTAGGTATAAAAAAATTTGTTTCCATCGGTTGGTCCGGCGGTGGTCCACATGCAATTAATATGACTCGTCATCCGCTATGTGTAGGAGCCATCACGCTTGCCGGCGTTGGGGAGTGGGGTAATTCAGATTTAGATTTCTTGGCCGGCATGGGGCCAGAGAATCATGAAGAATTCGGCGCTGCGTTAGAAGGTGAGTCGGCAATCGAAGAATGGATGGCTATCAATGCACCGGGATTTGCCTCAGTTTCAGGTGCAGATCTTATTGCCGCTTTCGGTGGGCTCATCGGGGATGCTGATAAGCGAGCGCTAACGGCAGAGGTGGCTGAACACGATGCACAGTCCTATCGTCGCGCCTTATCTCAAGGTTTCTTTGGATGGCTCGATGATGATTTAGCTTTTGTGCAGAAATTTGGTTTCTCTCTCAGCGAGATCACTAAACCAGTACTTGTCTGGCAAGGCGATGACGATTTCATGGTGCCAAGGGCGCATAGCGAGTGGCTAGCAAAACATATCCCCTCAGCGCAGTTAAATTTTGTCCCCGGCCATGGCCATATCTCTTTGGTCGAGCAATATCGAGGCGAAATAATCAATCAGGCGCTAAAGATGCTTGCCTAAATTTACTCAGTTCGTTTGGGTGGGATGACAATCTCGCTCGGTGCGAGCCGGTGCGCGCCAAAATTATTCGCATGTGAATCTTTTGGATAACCAATTGCTAATCCCGTAAGAATTTTATAATCGCTGGGCACATCAAATTCATCACGAATAATGTCATCCCAAATAACTACAGCTCCTTGAAGGCAGGTTCCTAAACCGCGCGCATGTGCTGAGAGAATTAAATTCTCTAACATCAAGCCAGCATCATTCGCGGCAAAGATGTGCAAGCTTTTATGAATATAAATAAATAGCTCTACCGGAGCATCAAAGAATTGATAATTTTTCGCCCATTGCTCATCGCGCGCTTTTCGATCACCGCGTTTGACGCCCAACCACTCATACAACTCTTTGCCTACCCGCTCAGCACGTGGTTTCAATTCCGGCACGTAGCCCCGGGCAAGAAGTCGGTTACTTGTTGGCAAACCTGCTCCTTTGAGGAGCATCGCTATTTTTGTAAGAAGGTTGCCGTTACGAAATTTCGAGAGTCGTTCCCATCGCGAGAGAAATTCAGTACTTATCCGTTCGCGTACCTGACCAGTAGCAACACAAACTTTAAATGGGCGTGTGTTTGACCAACTTGGGGCAGTCAGAGCATCATTAATTAATTGTTGTGGCGAAGATTTGAGCATTGTCGTTGCTCTGCCATTTACTTACCGACATCAATTATCACTCACTCGTCACTGCTTCTAGCGCTCTTGAAAATTCAGAGCTAGAGAAATCCCTCTTAGCATCTTCAAATTTCTCTAAGCCCCAATCCCAAAAATTAAAATCAATCGTCGAAATCGCGCTCTGAATGGAGGCCCATAGAGTCCAACCGTATCTGGCGACGAGCGCAAAGAGCCACGCTCGAGCAATTTTTTCAGGTCGATCCCCGAGGTAGTAATGGGTAACAAGTTCTGATAATTTGTCGTAATCTAATTTTGCTTCGGACCAAATATTTCCCAATTCGAAACAAGGATCGTTATTCCCGGAATATTCATAATCGATTATCCATATTTTCTGACCATCGTCGATAAAATTCGCTGGGAGTAAGTCGTTGTTGCATGATACTTTTTTGTCATCCAGCACTTGCATCGCCTCTCTAATTTTTTGAAATTTTTCCTCAAATTGGAGATAACCCAGCGGAAGCTTGAAACCTTTCTCTTGAACAATCCTTAAGTACGATTTTTGGATTGAAAACATATCAAAATCTCGAGCAAAAGGTGGTGCAGAATGAAGTTGACGACAACTTTTAGCAATTCTTTCGAGATTGTAAGAGACATCCATAGCTGAGAATGTTTTTCCCTCAATAAAGCTGATGACAAGCAAACCATCCTCAGGCAAATATTCGTACACTTTCGCACCAATGCCGATATCCGCGGCAATTTTAGAGTTCTCAAATTCAGAATTTCTATCGATAGAAAGAAGTTCAGAACCATTGCTTGAAATTCGAACGACGTACTTTCCTTGTGGGGTACTTACTTTTACATTTCTATTTGTGATGCCACCAGAAAGTTCTTCTACGTTTGTCCGGGTTGAGAGAAGTGGGACTTTATCAAGAAGATGGCCGAAAGTTTCTTCAAGCTCGGTTCTGGCTCCAGACACCAGTTCAGGATACATTTGTGGGCATGAGCATTTCTTCGAATGTGAAGGATTCATTGCCGAGTCGAGCTCGAATTGTTGTGATAGGTGGAGGCGTTGGCGGTACCTCGGTCGCCTACCATCTGGCTCTTTATGGTGAATCTGATGTGATTCTTCTCGATCGAGCCGATTTAACAAGTGGCTCGACCTTTCACTCGGCCGGTTTGGTCGGACAACTTCGCGCTGATCCAACGTTGACAAAAATGAATATGCACTCGGTGGCTCTCTATCGTGATTTGGAGAGAAGTGATACTCCACCAGGATGGCGGGAATGCGGCAGCATCAAACTTGCCTCCTCACCAGAGCGGATGGAAGAGATTCGTCGTCAAATTGGTTGGGCGCGCACCTTTGGCCTAGATCTCCATGAAATTTCTCCTAAAGAAGCACAAGAGAGATTCCCACTCATCGCTTTAGATGGCGTGGTTGGTGCATGCATCATGGAAAGCGATGGACAAGTTGATCCCTCTCAATTGTCATATGCACTAGCAAGTGGTGCGCGAAAAAAAGGCGTCAAAACTTATACCCACACTCGAGTTCTTTCGATTAAAACTGAAAAAGGACGAGTTGTGGGAGTGGAAACTAACAAGGGCTTTATTGATTGTGAAGTTATCGTTAATTGCGGGGGAATGTTCGCACCTGAAATTGGCCGGATGGTTGAAGTGCGAATTCCAATCGTCCCCATGTCACATCAATATTTGATCACCGAGAATTTCTTGCCGGACGACGCTCCATTCCTGCCTTCTTTGCGAGATCCTGACAACTTAATTTATTTTCGCCAAGAAGTTCGTGGACTGCTTATGGGGGGTTACGAGCGAAATTCAAAAGCTTGGAGTGCAAGTTACGACCAAATTGATCATATTCCCAGCGACTTCAATGGAAAACTACTCCCTGAAGAATGGGAACGCTTTGAAGAGATTGCCATCAACTCGCAAAAGCGTGTACCGAAGATGGCAGAAGTCGGAGTAAAGAATTTCATTAATGGACCAGAAGGGTTTACTCCCGACAACGAATTCTGCTTAGGAGAAAGTTCGGTTGGTGGTTTCTTTGTCGCTGCCGGATTCTGCGCCCATGGAATCGCTGGTGCTGGAGGAATTGGAAAAGTAGTTGCCGAATGGGTGCTCGCAGGAGAGCCCACGATGGATCTATGGCATATGGATATTAAAAGGTTTGGCGCAAATTACCATTCACCTGATTTCACATTGAAGCGAATTACCGAAAACTACGAAGCGTATTACGACATTCATTACCCTGGCGAAGAGCGACAGAGCGCCAGGCCGAAAAAAATCTCTCCGGTTTATGAATGGCATAAGAAACATGGGGCAATATTCGGTGAGAAATCGGGCTGGGAGCGGGTCAATTACTATGCGAGAACTGGAGGCGATGAAAACCTCCGACCGAAAGGATGGGCGGGTAAGAATTGGAATAGCTCAGTTCAAATCGAACATCATGGAACTCGAAATGGCGCCGGATTATTTGATGAATCGAGCTTTGCAAAATTTACTGTTACCGGAGAAAAAGCCGGGGATTTTCTCAACTATCTGTGTTCAAACAATGTCGTTAGAGGCATAGGGCGAACAATTTACACCCAAGCGCTTAACAATAAGGGTGGCATCGAATCTGACTACACGGTGACTCAAATTGCCGAAGACTCCTTTTTCATTGTAACTGGTACGGCATTTGGCACTCATGATCGTGGTTGGATCGAAAAGATTGCTCGCGAGGAGAAGTTCGACGATATTGTGATTACAGATGTGACAGATGCACTTGCATGTTTTGGGCTATGGGGACCAAATGCGCGAAAAATTCTGCAATCTCTCACCAACGAAGATTTGAGCAATGAGGCATTTAGTTTTATGACCTCGCGAGAGATTGAGATTGCCGGTATCAAGGTGCGAGCAACTCGAATCACCTATGTAGGGGAACTTGGTTGGGAGATGTATCTTCCTGTTTCACAGGGCCTTGAGCTCTGGGAGGCGCTATACGAAGCAGGGCAAAAACATGGACTCATTGTTGCTGGTTATAAAGCAATCGAATCACTTCGGCTAGAGAAAGGGTACCGAGCCTGGGCTGGAGAAATTAATAGTGAGACCAACCCATTTGAAGCTGGCCTGGGGTTTGCAGTTTCGACGAGAAAAGAATTTTTTAAAGGTCGAGATGAAGTACTACGACGAAAAGATAGCGTCACGAAAAAGTTAGTAGCAATAGTTTTCGATGACATAACTGAAGTCCCATTAGGGAACGAACCAATACGAGTTGAAGGAACGGTTATTGCTCGAATGAAAAGCGGCGGACAGGGATATACACTCGGGAAAGCGATTGGATATTCATATTTACCTCTTGAATACTCGAAACCTGGAACAGAGATTGACGTTGAATTCTTTGGGCGCTGGCAAAAAGGAATGATTATGGAAGAACCACTTTTTGATCCAGATGGTTCTCGAATAAAGTCATAGCGAAGATGGTGATTTTTATGGGACCAATTGGGAAATTGGCCAAACGGTAATTTTTTACTGTCTACAACGCTCTACTAGTTCCTTGCAATTCTCGTGGACGATACTGGGATCGAACCAGTGACCCCTTCCATGTCAAGGAAGTGCGCTACCGCTGCGCCAATCGTCCGTGGTATTTAGCTCTGTTCAGTTCTGTTCAGTTCTGTTCAGTTCTGTTCAGTTCTGTTCACCCGCTGGTAAACCTCTTTCGAGCGGATGACGGGACTCGAACCCGCGACATTCACCTTGGCAAGGTGATGCGCTACCAACTGCGCTACATCCGCATTTCTGTAGGGCGAAATCTACCGCAGGGGTAGGGGATAGGGCGAACCCGTCATAGCCGTGGGCTCTGGGCTACGGTGGGGAGTATGGATCCGGGGTTCTATCGCAACGGCCTTTGGGCACGTGAATTGGTGGAGATTACCGACGTTTGTGATGCGCTCCACGATGGCAATTTTTGGGCAGTCCTAGTTACCTACGAAGGCGAGCGCATCTTTGCGCGATTCAATGACGTTCAAGATAGCCAGTCGCAGAGGTTTTTATCATATGCCACTCAGAACGCATGGAGCCCGCCTTTCGGTGAATGGTCGAGCTCACTCAATGAGAGCGAGTACCGCAATGGAGTGGAGGAAGTTCGTCAAGCAATTGCGCGAGGCGAGGTCTATCAAATAAATCTCTGTCGAATTCTCTCAACTGCAAGCGAAAATAAAAATCTACTACCACTTATTCCACGCTTGGCAGCTGCAAATCCTGCTCCTTTTTTAACTTCACTTGAAATTCCTCATGTTTCCATCGCATCTGCATCACCTGAATTGTTATTAAGACGTGAGGGAAGAGTGGTCACATCAAGTCCTATCAAAGGAACAGCCAGAACTCGAAATGAATTCTTAGAGAAAGACCGCGCAGAGAATGTAATGATTGTGGATTTAGTACGACATGATTTTGGACCGCTATGCACCGTCGGTTCGATTACCACCCCCCGATTACTTTCCATCGAAGAGCATCCTGGTCTGTTTCATCTGGTTTCTGATGTGCAAGGAGAGCTTCGCGAGAATGTGACCTGGGAGGAAATATTCCACTCGCTGTTGCCAGCTGGCTCTATTAGCGGTGCGCCTAAATCCTCCGCTCGAAATTTGATTACTCAATTAGAACCGACTCGGCGCGGCCCATATTGCGGTGCAATCGGATGGATTTGGGGAGATAAGGCAGAACTTGCAGTTGGCATTCGCACTTTCTGGAGCGAAGCAAAAAATGCCTCCCTGAAATTTGGAACTGGCGCAGGAATTACTTGGGGCTCTCAACCAGAATTGGAGTGGGCTGAGACGGAATTAAAGGCAGCTCGTTTATTATCGATTATTGGGCAGAGGGATTAATTAAAATGTTGTGGCTTAACGATCGATTAATAGATGAAGCTTTAGAGGTGGTTGCTTTGCCACTCTCTGATAGATCATTTCTTTTGGGCGAGGGAGTATTTGAAACGTTACTCACTCTTGGCGGAAAAGCCGTCGCCCTCGATAGACATATCCGACGTCTAACTACAGGTGCGAAGGCGCTGGGAATAAGTAGTCCCACGCCAGATTCGATTGCTGTGGGCGTGACAGCACTTTTGCACAGTACCTTGGATATTTCAATGGGGCGAATGCGTATAACCCTCTCCGGATCGGGAACTTTATTAATCACTCATCAGCGATATCAAGAGTGGAGTGAAGCCGCGCGGTTGGTTACTTATCCATTTCCATTCAACTCAAAATCTCCACTCCAAAAAATAAAATCAACTTCCTACGGTGAATATTTGCTCGCTTATCGTTATGCGCAGGATCGAGGCGCGGATGACGCCTTACTTTTCAATACCAGCGATGCGGTAATGGAAGCCAGTACTGCAAACATCGTTGCTTTGATCGGTGGCCGTTGGGTGACCCCACCGCTATCTGCCGGACCGCTCCCTGGAATCACTCGAGAATTGCTCACCGAATGGGGGCTACTTATTGAACGAGAGATAATTTTTGAAGAGCTGCACCGTTGTGAATCAATCGCCTTAATCTCTAGTTTACGAAGCGTTCAGCCGGTGGTGGAGATTAATGGGAGAGGTTTTAAAGCATCTGGAAAGATTGAAGAATTAGCCACTTCATATAAGAGCGCTCTCGCGAGTAATCTAAACCCGTGATTAAAAAGTTCCGCGCGCGCGCTAAGACCACTCGTGCAGGGGAGATGGCATGGCGAATTGGCGTGGCAATTCTTGGAGGGTCGATCACCGCACTAGGCGCGGTCTTCCTCATCACGCCAGGGCCAGGTTGGCTGGTGATCTTCGCTGGACTTGGAATCCTCGCTTCGGAATTTGCTTGGGCTGAGCGCGCTTTGATTAAGACAAAGATGATCGCGCTCAAAGCGGCGCAGCGAGCGCTACCCCCCGGTAAAAAACGGCTCTATTTCGCAATCGCAGCGCTACTTGCAATCGGGATAGTTCTCGCCCTCTTAGCAATCCGCCGCAACTTCGCGTAAGAGCCAACAAGAAGTTCCTAGCGCGCTAGGCTTAGTTTTATGGCAGAGCTAACGATTACTCTCGATGGTGCGCGCGTTACGGTGCAAATCGAAAAGTACACCGGTGAGCTCTTTCGAGACCGCCCAGAGATAATTGCCTTACGAATCAATGACCAGTTGCGAGATTTAAATTCCGTTCTTCATGATGGCGATAACGTAGAAACGGTTGCCATCACATCGAGTGACGGATTGGCAATCCTCCGACACTCAAGCGCGCACGTTTTGGCGCAAGCAGTTCAAGGCCTCTTTCCGGGAACGAGGCTAGGGATTGGGCCACCTATTAAAGATGGCTTCTATTATGACTTTGATTCTTCTCGACCATTTACACCTGAAGATCTCCAGGCCCTTGAAAAAGAGATGGGGAAGATTATCAAGTCCAATCAACGCTTCAGACGGCGAGTAGTAACGGAAAAAGAAGCGCTGACCGAACTCTCTCATGAGCCATTCAAATGCGAATTGATTGCGATCAAATCTGACGCTTCAGATGAATCCTCTGTAGAAGTTGGTGGGGCAGAGCTGACCATCTATGACAATCTCAATCGCGATGGTGAAATCGCATGGAAAGATTTATGCAGAGGCCCACACCTTCCAACAACAAAGTTGATACCTACAGTGAAATTGATGCGCTCCTCTGGCGCGTATTGGCGCGGATCAGAGAAGAACCCCATGCTCCAACGTATTTACGGAACAGCATGGCCAGATCAGGCGTCGCTCGATAGCTATTTGACTTTTCTCGAAGAAGCCGAGAAACGCGATCACCGAAGGTTAGGTGTGGAGCTTGATCTCTTCTCGTTCCCAGAAGAGATCGGTTCAGGATTAGCGGTTTTTCATCCAAAAGGCGGCATCATCCGCCGCGCCATGGAGGATTACTCGCGAAAGCGCCACGAGGAAGAGAACTATCAATTTGTTTATTCGCCTCACTTAACGAAGGCAGCGCTCTTTGAAACATCAGGGCACCTTGAGTGGTATGCCGAGGGCATGTACCCGCCAATGGTTCTCGACGAGGAACGCAATTCCGATGGCACAGTTAAGCGCGCTGGTGCCTCTTATTACATGAAGCCAATGAATTGCCCGTTCCACAATTTAATTTATCGCTCGCGTGGTCGGTCGTATCGAGAGCTTCCATTGCGACTTTTTGAATTTGGAACGGTGTATCGCTATGAAAAATCTGGAGTCATCCAAGGACTTACTCGCGCCCGCGGTTTCACGCAGGATGATGCACATATTTATTGCACCCCAGAACAAATGCCGGAGGAATTGGATCGACTCCTTACTTTTGTCCTCAATTTACTCCGCGACTACGGCCTTACCGACTTCTACTTAGAGCTTTCAACGCGTAATGATGAGAAGTACGTTGGCAATGACCATGATTGGACGGTGGCAACAGAGAAGCTACGTGAGGCTGCAGAACGACAGAATCTCGAGTTAATTCTCGATGAGGGAGGGGCAGCTTTTTACGGCCCGAAAATCTCGGTGCAAGCAAAAGATGCGATCGGTAGAACCTGGCAGATGTCCACTATTCAAGTAGATTTCCAATTACCGTCGCGATTTGATTTGGAATACGTTTCATCTGACGGCTCACGAGCGCGTCCAGTGATGATTCATCGAGCGCTCTTTGGCTCTATTGAGCGATTCTTTGGGGTGCTTACTGAGCACTACGCCGGCGCATTCCCACCTTGGTTATCACCAGTGCAAGTTCGAGCTATTCCAGTAGCAGATGCATTTGCCCCCTATCTGGAAGAGGTAGCGGATCAAATGCGACGATTGGGCATTCGCATTGATGTTGATAATAGTGATGATCGAATGCAGAAAAAGATTCGCAATGCGCAGTTGGAAAAAATACCTTTCATGATCATTGCAGGAGAGGTCGATCAACAGGCGGGCGCCATTTCTATTCGCTATCGAAATGGTGAACAAAAAAATGGAATTCCGATAACGGAAGCTATTTCCGAAATTCAAAATGCAATTAACTCCCGGATTCAGGTTTAGGATTCTTTGTGGAGCAACCATTTGATCAATGGGAGCGGATATGGACCCCATTTCGCAAGGAGTACATCGATAAATTAAGTAGTGGTGAGTACGAGTGTCCGTTCTGTCATATTCCGAATTTAAATGACCAAGAGTCTTTTATCATTGCCCGAGGAAATTTTTCTTATGCAGTGCTTAATAGATATCCATACAATCCAGGGCATATATTGATCTGCACTTTTCGACATACGGGCGAGTACCTCGAACTGGGCGACGAGGAGACCGCGGAAATCTCAACTCTAACGAAGAAGGCAATGCGCGCGCTTCGCGGCGTGAATAGCGAAGTGAATTTCAATGTAGGAATGAATCAAGGTCGAATCGCAGGAGCTGGACTACCCGATCATTTTCACCAACATATCGTTCCGCGTTGGCGGGGAGATTCTAACTTTATGCCTGTAATAGGAGGGACAAAAGTTTTATCGCAAATGCTCTCTGAGACCCACGAAATACTCAGCAGACTGTGGCCCGCATAAAAATTATTTTTCTAGCACCTCTTCAAGGTATTGAACAAATTCAACGTTGCCAAGTTTTAACTTAGATGAAAAAGGGATGATCGGGACGAAGAGTCCGCTGGCAAATTTTCCAGTCCCTAACTCAGATGTACTCTCCAAATACTCAGCCTGGAACTCCTGGACTAGAATTCGATGGTCTTCATCGCTCGGTTTAATCTCTAATTGACCTGTTGAGTAATCGCGAATTGTTAAATCTTCCAAGTTGATAAATGCACATGGGGTGCCATCGTCGGCGTGAAGCACCAGGTATGGCGTTACCCCTTCACCAAACATTCGACGCGCGATAAGAACTGCTTCATCAAAGTCGGCATCCTCATGGTCAATTTTGGTTATAACGATTGCCCGTGGAATGAGAAGTTCAGAGAGTTCGTTCCATATTTCTATTAGATTGTTCGGTGCTCCTTCATACCCGCTCATTGCAACGACGACGGCCGAGAATTCGGGGAATTCGTAGTTGAGCTGGTCGGAGTAGGCGACAGAGACCAGAAAGTTCTCCGGGATGGCCCGAGCCACTCCCTCTAGATCCGCCGATTGATGGCCAATTATCGCAATCCGAGTGGGGGTTACTGAGGAACTCACTCGCTGAGCCTACGATGTAACCACCATGATTAGTTCCTTTTTACGGGCTCCCGTAGCTCGTGTTGTCGAGCCGACTGCGCGGGCACTGCTCAGAAAAAACGTGACCCCAAACCAAATAACTGTTTTAGGTTCAGTAGGAACAATTGTAATCTCCCTGATTTTCTTTACTCAAGGCGTATTTTTTGCAGGAACAATGGTGATGCTCCTCTTTATTTTTAGTGATTTAGTTGATGGGACCATGGCACGAATTTCGAAAAAAAGTTCATTATGGGGCGCATTTCTAGATTCGACAGCAGATCGGGTCGTTGATGCCTTACTGGTGGGCAGCGTGACCTATTTTCTCTACACAGAAAAGAATCCACTCCAAGTGGTTGCTTGGTTTGCGCTTGCCGGAGGATTTTTAGTCTCTTACGTGAAAGCGCGCGCTGAAGCATCAGGTCTTACATGCACTGGTGGATTCGCAGAACGACCTGAGCGAACAATTATCCTCCTTGTTGCAACTGGCTTTGCTGGATTGGGCGTTCCATACATTCTCGCTGTCGGAATGTGGATTGTTGCCAGCACCTCTTTTCTCACGGTCCTCTATCGCGTGCGTCAGGTCTGGCAGCAGAGATGATTGCGCACCTAACTAGTTTTCTTTATTTAGCTGCCTGGAAAATAGTGCGTGCGCTACCAGAACCTACTGCTTATAAATTATTTGCTCGGCTTGCGCAGCGTTCAGTTAAAAAGCGTGGGAAGTCTTACGCACGATTGAAATCAAACCTTCGTCGCGTAAAACCAGATATCGGAGAAGTTGAACTTGAAGCGCTTACTGCACAGGGGATGGAGAGCTATCTTCGCTATTGGTGTGATGCCTTTCGCCTTCCGACGTGGAGCCAAGAACGCATGACATCGACCGTAACGGTCACTGGCGAAGAGATGTTTCGGTCTCTGGTTGCAGAGGGAAAAGGGGTCGTAGTGTCCCTGCCTCATTCCGGCAACTGGGACCATGCAGGTGCATATTTCAGCGCTACCGGAATTCCGATTGTTAGCGTTGCTGAGAAACTTAAACCCGAGCGAGTTTTCAAAGCTTTTTTAAAATATCGGGAGCGTATTGGAATACAAATCTATTCAACATCTGAGAATGTAATTCCACTTCTCAATCAACACCTAGTTAAGGGTGATGTCGTTGCTTTGGTTGCGGATCGAGATCTGTCGAAAAGTGGAATCGAAGTAAATTTCTTTGGTGGGATTGCAAAAATGCCAAGCGGACCAGCTCTTTTGGCGCTGCGGAACAACGCGTACCTCGTGGTGGCTCATGTCACGTACACAACTAAAGGTATTCACATCAACTTCTCGCAACCATTGAGCACATCTCAAGGCTCAGAAAAATCACAGATTGAAAATCTCATACAACAAACTGCAGATTTTTTTGCGGAAGGAATTGCAAAAAAACCTGAAGATTGGCATATGCTTCAAAAGATATGGATTGCTTAAAAACGTATGAACATAAATTCTAAAAGTAACAGGAGGCTAAAGATAGGAATGGTCTCACCCTACGGTTGGGATCTTCCCGGTGGAGTGCAGGCTCATATTCAAGATTTAGCGATGTACTGTATGGAACAAGGGCATGAAGTATCGGTGATTGCTCCGGCTATCGAGGAGGGTTCACTTCCCGATTGGGTTGTTTCCAGCGGTCGTCCCGTAGCAATTCCCTACAACGGTGCTGTAGCGCGGGTTGCTTTCGGTCCAGTTGCTAATCGCAGAGTTCGTCGCTGGATAAACGATGGCCAATTTGATGTATTGCATTTGCATGAACCCGCGATTCCATCACTGTCATTACTTGCTTGTTGGGCCGCGGAAGGTCCCTTAGTTGGAACTTTCCATGCCTCAGCTCCTCGACAGAAAGCAATTTATGCGATTGGTCCCATATTGGAGCCTGCAATCGAAAAATTACATGCTCGCATTGCGGTTAGTCAGACGGCGAGAAATACATTGATTGATCATCTCGAAACTGATGCAGTCATAATTCCAAACGGCATCAATCATCATGCATTTGCAAGCGGCCCCATCGATACACGTGTTGGTGAGCGAAGTATTGGTTTTGTTGGCCGTTTTGATGAACCAAGAAAGGGCCTATCCCTTCTTTTGGAGAGTTGTGAATTATTGATTGCCAGAGGAATTTCGTTCAAAGTAGTTATCGCAGGACCAGGGAACCCAAATGCTTTTCTTGAAATTATGAGCGCAGAGTTGGTCGCGCGCACCGAATTCTTGGGAAGAGTGAGTGATGAACGGAAGCAAGAATTACTCCGTTCAATATCGCTATACGTGGCGCCAAATACGGGAGGAGAGAGTTTTGGGATCATCCTCGCGGAAGCTATGGCTGCCGGTGCTCCGGTACTTGCAAGCAATCTTCCGGCGTTCCAGGATGTTCTTGAAGGGGGCAGGGTAGGTGAATTATTCGATATTGGTGATACATCTGAATTAGCTCTTCGAATAGTGGCTCTATTAAATGACCCTGAGCGTCGGATGGCATTGCGTGCATTAGGGCAGAAGAGCTCACTTCGTTTCGATTGGAGCCAGGTGGGAGAGTCGATTTTGGATGTTTATCGAATGGTGAGCGCCTCGGGTGAAAAGGTTCGTTTGGGGTCTGATTTGAGGTTTAGTAGAGCAAAGTTGGGGCGAGAAGAGTGAACGAGCTACTTTTTATAATTTTAGGGGCGATGCTTTTTCTGGTTTGGTACTTATCTTTTACTGCCACTCGTTTAGATCGACTTCATCACCGAGTAGAAACGTCTTGGGCAAACCTAGATGCCGCTTTGCGGACCCGCTCTGCGCTAGCGCTCGAGGTTGCGCGATCTAATTTGCTAGATCCCGCTACCTCTATGCTTCTATTAGCCGCGGCCCACATTGCAGTGATTGCTAACCAATCTGAGCGCGCTGATGCTGAGGAAGAACTCTCTCAGTTATTGCTCTCGTTACTTGAAGAGGATGCGCTTGATTCTGAAGGTGAGATTTTCCAAGAACTTTCCCAAGCGAGAGATAAACTCCGGTTAGCAATAGCGATTCATGTTGAAGCGGTAACTCGCACTCAAGCTCAACGTTCGCGGCCCATTGTGAGAATCTTTCGTTTAGCTGGCCGGGCGCCACTCCCGGTTCGATATCCATTTGAAGAAATTCAAGTGTGAGGTGGTGTAATGAGCAATAGATTATTTCCAAAGGTGGTATTTGGCATTCTCCTTACCCTCCTCGCCACAAGTTGTGCGCACGTTCCGCAATCAGGGGAAGCATCGAAAAATCAGCGAAAACTCCAGCCAAGTTCACCCAAGAATTCACTCAGTGGTCGCGACGGAATGGATAATCCGATTCTCGCGGTAAAAATTGATGATACAAAATTTGCTCGACCTCAAATCGGATTAATTGATGCGGATCTGGTTTACATTGAACAGGTAGAAGGTGGAGTAACCAGACTTGCCGCAATTTATAGCTCGGCGTACCCAACAAAAATAGGGCCAGTGCGAAGTGCCCGAATAAGCGATTTAGAACTTCTGGCTCAGTTTGGAAAAGTTGCCTTTGCATTCTCTGGCGCTCAACGAAAATTACGCCCAGTGATTGATAGCGCCAATCTTTACAATCTTGGAGCGGAACGAGAAGGGCCTTCGGTTTATTCGCGAGATCAAACTAGGCGCCCACCGTGGAATATGATTTTGAATCCGCAAGTGCTTTTCGAGCAAGCAACAAAACGTAATTTAACTATTGCACAAGCAAAAAAGAATGGATGGAATTTCAAGAGCAAGACAACGTTAGGAGAAAGAGCATTATCAGCCAAGATGAAATGGCCAGGAGCTAGTTATGAAATTCTCTGGTCTCAAGATGGCTCTGGTTGGCTAATAAATCAAAATGGAACAAGCAAAATGGATGCCAGTGGGGTTCCACTTATAGCAAGCACATTTGTTGTGCAAGTTGTTTCCATTGCCAATTCTGAATATGGAGATAAGTTTGGCGAAATAACGCCACTGATAACATCGGTTGGTCAAGGTAAGGCTTTCGTTTTTCGCGATGGACGGGTAATCAAGGGAACTTGGTCTCGCGTTGCTCCATCAAGCGGTACAACTTTTACCTCCAATTCCGGCGAGGAAATCCCGTTTAAAGCAGGACAAATTTGGTTTGCTCTGGTGGCGCAAGAACCGGCCATCACTTATCCGCCCGAACCTTCCGCCTCGCCTAGCGGGCAGATTTCAGGGAATTGAGCGAGCGCCAATCCGGTCCCAAAGAAGTAGACTTAGCGGCTCAGTAGCTCGGGGGAGCTCTGAATATCGAGAGGGCGTTGAGTAGAGCATGAGTGAATTAACAGGTACCTCGCGGGTTAAGCGAGGCATGGCCGAGATGCTCAAAGGCGGAGTGATCATGGATGTGGTCAATGCCGAGCAGGCTCGCATCGCCGAGGATGCCGGCGCCGTTGCAGTCATGGCGCTAGAGCGCGTTCCCGCCGATATTCGAGCTCAAGGCGGCGTCGCACGGATGTCCGATCCATCGATGATTAAAGAGATTCAAAAGGCGGTTTCAATTCCCGTCATGGCAAAGGCCCGAATTGGTCACTTCGCTGAGGCGCAAGTTCTTCAAGAACTTGGCGTTGACTACATCGACGAATCAGAGGTTCTAACTCCAGCTGATTATGAAAATCATATTGATAAATGGAATTTCACGGTGCCATTTGTTTGTGGCGCAACAAATTTAGGTGAAGCGCTGCGACGTATTAATGAGGGAGCGGCGATGATTCGCTCCAAAGGTGAGGCAGGGACTGGAGATGTCTCTAATGCAACAACTCACATCAGAAAAATTACCGGAGAAATTAGAAGGCTAACTTCAATGCGCGAAGATGAGTTATATGTTGCTGCAAAAGAATTGCAAGCGCCTTTTGCTCTAGTCAAAGAGGTAGCTCAAACTGGAAAACTTCCAGTAGTACTTTTTACCGCTGGTGGAATTGCGACACCTGCCGATGCCTCCATGATGATGCAACTTGGTGCCGATGGTGTGTTCATTGGTTCAGGAATATTTAAATCAGGAAACCCAGCGCAACGAGCTGCTGCTTGCGTCAAGGCGACGACATTCTTTGATGATCCCAAAGTGGTGGCTGAGGTTTCTCGAGGGCTCGGCGAAGCCATGGTTGGTATCAACGTCTCGGATATTCCAGTACCTCATCGACTCGCTGAGCGCGGTTGGTGAAAAAACGGGTAGGCGTACTCGCACTTCAAGGTGATGTGCGTGAACATGCCTACGCAATTCACAAATCGGGGGCAGTGGATTCTTTAGTTCGTAGACCAGATGATTTGAAGAGCATCGACGCGTTAATTCTTCCAGGGGGAGAATCAACGACGATCAGCAAATTGCTCCACATATTTTCACTTTTTCAGCCGTTAAAGGATGCCATTGGCTCAGGGCTGCCAGTATTTGGCACATGTGCTGGGATGATCCTTTTAGCAAAAGAGATTCTTGATGGCAGCGCCGACCAGGACTCGCTATCAGCAATGAATATCACAGTGCGTCGTAACGCCTTTGGCAGACAAGTAGATTCATTTGAAAAAGAATTGGATTTAAGGGCAGTCAAGGCAGGTACGTTGACCGCAGTTTTCATACGAGCGCCATGGATTGAACGTCACGGACCAGGCGTTGAAGTAATCGCCTCGGTTGAAAATGACGGTCAAGCTCATCCGGTACTTGCTCGAGAGGGGAAGTTGCTGGCTTCATCCTTCCACCCCGAGATTTTGCAAGGCGATCGGTATCTAATTCACGAATTCTTTATCAACGAAGTAGCCAGTTAGTTCATTCATTCATACAATCAGTTCTGAGAGAACCTATAGGAGTAGTCATGTCAGGTCATTCCAAATGGGCCACGACCAAACATAAGAAAGCGATACTCGATTCGCGTCGCGCAAAGACGTTTGCCAAATTAATTAAGGCGATCGAAGTTGCAGCGCGCACTGGCGGTCCTGATCCCGCCGGCAATCCAACTCTCTTTGATGCTTTAGCAAAAGCGCGAAAGAATTCCGTTCCTTCCGACAACATTGATCGAGCATTAAAGCGCGGCGCAGGTCTTGAATCAGGCGGTGCGAATTGGGAAACGATTATGTATGAAGGGTATGGCCCGAATGGAGTTGCGCTACTGATCGAATGTTTATCAGATAATCGCAATCGCGCTGCAGGTGAGGTTCGCCTTGCCGTGACGCGTCATGGTGGCTCAATGGCCGACCCAGGATCGGTTTCTTATCTTTTTGCACGACGTGGAGTAATCATCGTTAAGAAAAGTGGCAGCGTCACGGAAGATGTATTGATGAATATCGTGATCGATGCTGGCGCTGAAGAGATTAATGATTTAGGCGAGAATTTTGAGTTGGTTTCCGATCCTTCCGAAATGGCATTGGTACGAAAAGCTTTAGATGGCGCAGGAATTGAATACGAATCTGCGGATACGCCATTTCTGCCGACAGTATCTGTCCCATTAGATGGAGAGGGCGCAACCAAAGTTTTCAAACTGATTGAAGCCATTGAAGATTGCGACGACGTTCAGAATGTCTATGCGAACTTCGACATTTCTGACGAAGTGATGGCTACTCTGTAGCAATGAAGGTATTGGGGATTGACCCAGGGCTTACCCGTTGTGGGGTAGGTGTGCTCACAGGGGAGCCTGGCAAGGCGCTAACTTTTATTGACGTGGGAGTTATCAGAACTCCGTCCACCATGCCACTTGCAGAGCGTTTGCATGCCATAAACCAAGAGCTGGCAGCTTGGATAGATCGACATTCACCAGATGAAATCTCGGTCGAACGTGTTTTTTCACAGGCCAATCGACGCTCTGCAATGGAGACTGCACAAGCTGCTGGTTTGGCGCTCTCATTGGCAGCAGCGCGAAATATTCCAGTTGCACTTCACACTCCAAGCGAAGTTAAAGCAGCTGTCACAGGTTCCGGTCGTGCCGATAAATCGCAAGTCGCCGAGATGGTCCGCCGATTACTGAAATTAAAGGAAGCTCCGAACCCACCTGATGCAGCCGACGCATTGGCGCTTGCTATTTGCCATATTTATCAGAGTTCCATGCGTTCAAAAATTGGAGCGAGCAAGTAATGATCGCAACCCTTCGCGGCAAAATTATTGGTACTACTGAACAATCCGTAGTTGTTGAGGTTAATGGCGTCGGTTTTTCGGTAATTGTTACGCCAGCAATTCGTTTAGGCGCGATTGAAGGAAGCGAAATATTTCTTCATACGGCGCTTCTTGTTCGCGAGGATGCCCTCACTCTCTTTGGTTATCAATCAATTTCGGAACGAGAATTTTTCCTTTTGCTACAAACAGTCTCTGGCATTGGCCCCAAAGTTTCGCATGCAGTTTTAAGCGCGCTATCAATACCTCAACTAATTCGTGCCATTAGTGCAGGAGAGAGCAGCACTCTCGAACAGGTTTCTGGCCTCGGGAAAAAAGGTGCACAGCGAATCATCTTAGAATTAAAAGATAAAGTGGATTCATTTCGAAATTCCCCTGAGATCAATAATCGAATTGAGGTTGACGGGAAGATTGGAGAGACTTCCACGCCTAACGTGCTTTCTGTTGCAGAAGCTCTTGCTGGTTTAGGTTTTGGTGCTCGCGAAATTGAACAAGCGCTAGAAGTGGTTAAGCTTTCGAGCGCACAAACTCTTGAAGATAAATTGAGAGTAGCGTTATCCGCATTACAAAATGGCGGTTCTGGCGTAATAAAAGGCGCACCTCGTGTCTGAAGAACAGATACTTTCGCCCCATTCCACTAGCGAAGAAATCAATATTGAAGGAGCGCTTCGACCGCGAAACCTTCAGGAATTTGTTGGCCAGCAAAGAATTAAGGATCAATTAAGTGTTGTACTTGAAGCATCAAAAAAACGTGGACACGTTGCTGATCATATTTTGCTCGCTGGCCCTCCTGGGTTGGGCAAAACAACGTTAGCTCATATCGTTGCTGAGGAAGTTGGTGCCGGAATTCGGCTCACTAGCGGACCCACACTGCAAAGAGCTGGAGACGTTGCTGCGATTCTCTCGTCCATCACAGAAAGTGAGATTCTTTTTATCGATGAGATTCACCGAATGTCTCGACCGGCAGAGGAGATGCTCTATCTCGCAATGGAGGATTTTCGCGTTGACATCATCGTCGGAAAAGGGCCTGGTGCTACCGCAATCCCTCTGGATTTACCTCACTTCACTCTAATCGGCGCAACAACTCGCGCTGGATTACTACCTAGTCCGCTCCGCGATCGTTTTGGCTTCACCGCACAACTTGATTTTTATGAGAGTGGAGAGTTGGAAAAGGTAATCAAACGGAGCGCGAAATTGTTACAAATTAGTATTGAAGATAAAGCGCTCACTGAGATAGCGCTCCGTTCCAGGGGAACGCCACGTATCGCAAACCGACTTTTACGAAGAGTCCGTGATTATGGAGAGGTTCACGGATCGGGACAGTCACTGACACTTACAGAAGTGCGTTCAGCGCTTGAACTATATGAAGTAGATTCGCTCGGGTTAGATCGTTTAGATCGCGCACTCCTCAAGGCGCTCATCGAACGTTTTGCTGGTGGCCCAGTGGGACTGTCCACGATGGCGATGTCAGTGGGGGAAGAGAATGAAACGATTGAAAGTATCTGCGAACCATTTCTCCTTCGATCTGGTCTCTTAGCCCGAACCCCAAGAGGTCGCATGGCTACACCTGCTGCATGGCTCCATCTGGGGCTAACTGCGCCACCTTCTGGGGAGCAATTTCTCCATTTTGGTGATTAGACCCCAGTAGAAAAGGCCTCTAGACTCCCCCTTTGTGTCTACCTCCACTTCACGGCCAGGTCGCGCTTTAGTCGCCCTTCTGGTCATTTTGATCGCTGGCGCCTCTCTCATATTCCTCCAAGGAACGACCAAGATCCGTTTCGGCCTTGATCTTCAAGGTGGAACGAGCGTGGTACTTCAGCCTCGCGTAGATGGAACTAATGGAGCGGTAACTGCTGCGGCAATTGATCAAGCGGTCTCCATCATCCGCCAGCGAGTGAATTCCCTGGGCGTCGCTGAGTCCGAAGTGGTGGCTCAAGGAAGTGGTATTAATCGCCAAATTGTGATTTCAGTACCAGGAGAATCGGGCGAACGAGTAGTCGATCTCGTCGGCCAAACGGCAGAACTTCGATTCCGTCAGGTACTAGCTGTTGGTAGCGCTGTGGAAGCCCCAGTCGCACCAGCTCCCTCTGCATCACCCGCATCATCTGCTAGTTCAAGTTCGGCAACCCCTGCGCCATCTGGAAGTAAATTAACTAAGAGCGCACCTTATTTTGCAGATCCCACTCCCGCTCCTTCACCATTGGTAACTCCAAATACCGCCGCCAATGCGCAACCAGCTGCGACTCCAGCTGGCGCTCCAATTAGCGATGAATTGTCTAAAAAATTTGCATCTCTTGATTGCACCAATGAGAAGAATCTTGTTGGTGGTGGAGATAGCCCCGATCAACCTTTAGTTACATGCGATCGTGATGGAACGAGTCGTTTCGTTCTTGGGCCAGCAGAAGTTCTTGGTCGACAAGTGCGAACTGCCACGGCGGCAATCGACCAGCAAGGTGCAGGTGGATGGTTTGTCTCCTTAGCATTTAATAAAGAGGGGACAAAGAAGTTTGGTGAAATTACTCAGAGAGTTGTTTCATTAACTCCACCCCAAAATCAAGTAGCGATCGTTCTTGATGGTCTAGTTGTATCCGCACCACGTATCATTGATGCGATACTTGGAGGACAAGCTCAAATTACTGGAAACTTCACCCAGCAAGAAGCGGGCGACCTGGCAAACGTTTTGAAATACGGTTCCTTACCTCTCGCATTTGATCGTGGTGAGGTGCAACAGGTTTCGCCAACTCTCGGAAGTGACCAATTGAGGGCTGGTATTTTGGCTGGCGCGTTGGGCCTCATTCTCGTTGTTATCTATTCTTTCTTCTACTACCGAGCACTCGGAATTGTCACCGTAGGTTCACTTGCGTTAGCAGCGCTACTGTTATGGATGGCGACAATCATCTTAGGCAAGAACTTAGGGTTTACCCTTACCCTTGCCGGCATTGCCGGAACAATCGTCGCAATTGGTATTACTGCCGACTCCTTCATTATTTACTTCGAACGTCTCCGAGATGAAATTCGAGAGGGAAGAACATTTCGTTCGGCGGTGGAGAGTGCTTGGGTTCGCGCTCGAAGAACTATCATCATTTCCGATGTGGTTTCGCTCATTGCGGCAACTCTGCTCTTTATTTTCGCAATTGGTAGTGTTCGAGGCTTTGCGTTCACCCTTGGTTTAACAACAATCATTGATTTATTTATCATTTTCCTTTTTACCAAGCCATTAATTACATTCTTATCACAAGTGCCATTCTTCGCCAATGGACATCCGCTATCTGGGCTTGATGCTCGCCGAGTGATCCGTGGAACTTCTGGAGGTAAGCAATCATGACAACCAAGATTTCCTTCGGTGACAAACTCTATCGCGGCGAAAGATCAATAAATTTTGTTAATAACCGTAAACGCTGGTATTCACTTTCTGCTGTATTGATTGTTGCCTCTATTTTCGCGTTGGGGGCCAAAGGTCTCGATTTAGGAATTGAGTTCAAAGGCGGTTCGGAATTTGTAGTGAACAAAGCCGGCATTACTGTTCCAGATGCGCGTGCGGCGATGGATAAAGCAAACGTTCCTGGTGATCCGATTGTGCAAACTGTCGGCAGCAGCAAAGTTCGGATTCAAACAGGGGCTTTAACGAATGCTCAATCATCAAAAGTTCTCGATGTGCTTTCGACTACTTTCGCCGTTGCTAAAGCAGATATCGATACTCGACTCATCGGTCCTTCTTGGGGACGGGAGATTACGCGCAAGGCAGCCACTGCGCTCATTGTTTTCTTATTAGTTATTATCATTTTCTTGTCAGTAACTTTTGAACCAAAAATGGCTATCGCCGCTATTATTGCGCTATTTCACGATGTATTTATTACGGTGGGAATTTATGCCCTCATCGGATTTGAGGTGACGCCGGCCACGGTCATTGGTTTCTTAACCATTCTTGGTTATTCGCTCTATGACACAGTCGTGGTATTCGACAAGGTACGTGAAAACACTCGTGGCATTGCCGGAGGTTCCCGATATACCTATTCTGATGCTGCCAATTTGGCCGTCAATCAAACTCTCGTTCGCTCGATTAACACCTCGATTGTGGCGTTACTCCCAGTGGGTTCCATTCTTTTCGTCGGAGCAGGCGTTCTCAAAGCCGGCACGTTAAAAGATTTGTCCCTGGCGCTATTTATTGGCCTTGCCGTTGGTACCTATTCATCAATCTGCGTCGCCACACCATTCCTTGCTGCGATGCGGGAGCGTGAACCTGCTATGCGCGCACTTGCCAAACGAGTTCAAAATCGAACGAATAAAGAGAGTTCGGCAACGGCAGCAGATTCTGGTAGCGCAGTGGACGCAGCTGAAGCTCGTGGGCCCCGCAATCAGCCAAAGCGTCAGGGTAAACAGAGGTCGGGTAGCGGGAAAGCTAAGAAAAAGCGTTAACCGGGCAAAGCGGCGTACTCTAGGTTAAGGAGTATATAAAACCTAGGTAAGGCAAGCCAGAGATGATGCAGATATGGTGAATGAAACTCTCATCGCCCCGATGCTCGCTGCGCTGGAATTCCAAGGACACGATCGAGATTTAATAACTCGCGCTTTTGCAGTTGCTAACGAAGCCCACCGTGGCCAATCGAGAAAATCGGGCGAGCCCTACATCACCCATCCGATAGCCGTTGCTGAAATTTTAAGTGAGCTAGGGATGAATCCGCCAACAATTGCAGCGGCGCTACTTCATGACACAGTTGAAGATACGCCATATTCGCTGGAGAAATTGCGAGTGGATTTTGGTGTCGAAGTTGCCGACTTAGTCGATGGGGTAACCAAGTTAGATCGCGTTGTTTATGGCCCCGATGCTGAAGCAGAAACTGTTCGCAAGATGGTGATTGCTATGTCTCGAGATATCCGAGTCCTAGTAATTAAATTGGCTGATCGATTACATAATGCTCGAACTTGGAGGTATCTCAAAGAGGAGACCGTGCTTCGGAAAGCTCGGGAAACTCTAGATATTTACGCTCCGTTGGCGCACAGATTAGGAATGAATGCAATTAAGTGGGAGCTTGAAGATCTTTCATTTGCAGCGCTTGAACCAAAAAAATACGAGGAAATCACGCGACTTGTGGCTCAACGACAGAGCGAACGTCAAGAACATACCGACAATATAATTGCTGAGATCAAAGCCCAATTGGTTGGTGAATTCGATGCTGTGGTTACTGGAAGGTATAAACACTATTTTTCCATCTACCAAAAAATGGTGTTAAGAGGAAGAGAATTTAATGAAATCTATGATCTAACTGGGGTTCGAGTTCTAGTTAATGATGTGAAAGATTGCTACGGAGTTCTCGGCGCGATTCATGCGCATTGGAGCCCAGTTCCAGGCCGTTTCAAGGATTACATCGCAATGCCTAAATTTAACCTCTACCAATCGCTCCACACGACTGTGATAGGTCCTGATGGTAGAGCTATCGAGATCCAAATCAGAACGCATGAAATGCATCGGCGGGCTGAATTTGGTATCGCTGCGCACTGGCAATACAAAGTTGGAAATCGTGGCGCTAACGAACCGGAAATGGCGTGGTTAAAGCAATTGCATGAATGGCAGAAAGAGACTGCCGATCCTGAAGAATTTCTTGAATCGTTACGATTTGATCTCGGCACGCCAGAAGTTTTCATCTTCACACCAAAGGGGAGTGTTATTGCACTTCCTTCAGGTTCTACTCCTGTCGATTTTGCTTACGCAGTACATACTGAGATTGGGAATCGATGCGTGGGAGCAAAGGTAAATGGTCGACTTGTTTCATTAAGCACGCCATTAACGAATGGCGATGTCGTAGAAGTTGTCACAAGTAAAGGTGATGGAGTTGGACCAAGTCGGGATTGGTTAAATTTTGTACAGAGCCCACGCGCTAGATCGAAGATAAAGTCCTGGTTTACTAAAGAGCGAAAAGAAGAGGCTATTGATGCGGGAAAAGAGTCAATTGCCCGCCAACTTCGAAAACAGGGCGCTCCGTTGCAAAAAATATTTGCAGGGCAGTCGCTTTTGGAGTTGGCACACGATCTTAAGTATCCGGATATTTCAGCGCTCTATGCCGCGGTAGGGGATGGACATGTAAGCGCTGCCTCCGTTGTCGAGAAACTGCTCAATCTGCTAGGGGTTCAAGAACAAGAATTTGCGAGCTTGGACGGCACAGTTGATGCGTCTAGTCAACGCACCCGCAAGAGCGATAGCGGTGTTGAGGTCGTTGGCGTCGATGACTTACTGGTAAAGCTTGCTCGATGCTGCACTCCAGTGCCCGGCGATGAAATTGTTGGATTCATTACAAAGGGAAGCGGCGTATCGGTTCATCGCCAAGATTGCATAAATGTTATGGATTTGCGCGAACATCAAGGGAATCGTTTTGTAGAAGTTCGTTGGAGCCCAAGTGCAAATTCAATCTTCTTAGTCAATATTCAAGTAGAAGCTCTCGATCGAGCACGGTTACTTTCAGATATCACTCGGGCGCTTTCGGATAATGCGGTAAATATTCTCCACGCCTCAGTTTCCACCGCAAAGGATCGAACAGCCTTTTCGAAATTTACTTTTGAAATGGCAGACGCCAGCCATTTAGATGCAGTTCTTAATTCAGTTCGCGCCGTTCCGGGCGTGTATGACGTTTACCGTGTAACAAACAATTGATTTACTTAACGGTTACGAGAAAGTAGCAAGTGAGCGCTGGGCTTCTTCAAGCCAAATGCGGCGAGCCTGTGCAGACTCTCGCGCTGCCTCTGCCTTCTTTAAGTCTCCATTGGCCTCTGCCTTAGCGGCGGCGGCCTCATAACCAGCGATAGCATCGCTGAGTTGGCGAACTACATCATTTGCTCGCGCCTTGGCACTTGGATCGCTCTTACGTTTCTCTTCATCTTCGAGCGCGCGAATTTCTTTCTCAACGGCGCCAAGTCGAAGATCGAGGTCATCGCGTTTATCTCGCGGTACATGGCCAATACGATCCCACTTCTGTAGGAGTTCCCGGAATTTCTTCCGTGAAGCTGCAAAGTCAGTAATGGGAAGGAGCGCCTCAAACTCAACAATGAGCGCTTCTTTAGCGGTGAGGTTTGACGCGTTAGAGCTCTCGCGCTTCTCTAAATCTGTTTTCTTTGCCGCGAAGAAGGTTTCTTGAGCGGCCCTAAATCGCGCCCACAGCGCATCATCGCTTTTCTTTGAACCCCGACCTGAGTTCTTCCACTCTTGCATAAGAGCGGAGTAACGCTTTGCGGTGTTTACCCAATCGCGTGAGGAGGCAAGTTTCTCGGCCTCAGTGACGATGAGCTCTTTGGCGCTAGCTACTGCATCGTTGGCGCTAGCCAACTTGGCAAAGTGAGTTCTACGTCTACGATCAAAACCATTTCGCGCTGCAGAAAATCTCTTCCATAGCTCTTCATCTGCCGCTTTTTCGATTCGAGGAAGTGATTTCCACTGATCGAGTAATTCCTTTAATCGATCTCCAGAGAGTTTCCAATTATCTTTTGCAGCTATCTCTTCAGCTTCGGCGACCAATTTCTCTTTCGCATCCTTCGTCGCTACCCGTTGCTCTGCGCGCTCCTGTGCTGCTGCAGCTTTCTTTGCAGCATAGGCTGCACGTTGTTCATCGATTATTGGTGGAATCTGCTCAACCGCAATTGCTAGAGCTGCGAGATCGCCAACTGCGTTGATGGTAGCGACTTGCTCTCGCAATTTATTAACCGCTTGTTCTGCATCGCTAGGAACCATGGCACCGCTGCGAATACGCGCTGCGGTTAGCGCGATCTCTGCAGCCAATTGCTCAAATTTGCGAACAAAGTAGGCGAGCGCCTCTTCTTTGCTTTTGCCAGGATAGGATCCGACGGGTTTCTCACCACTTTTAGTCCAGACATAGACATTGCCGTCATCGGCGACTCGACCGAATAGAGCGGGATCTCCAATGAGAGCGCTAGCTGCTGATACCAAACCATCTGACTCTGACATGCCTTACTCCTTTGCGCGGCGCCCGTGGCGGGTTCGCTATGGTCGAGTGTTCGTTGCTCTTTCTGCTGAAATTCCCCCAAAGCGCCTAGGCTCTCCGGGGAGGGCATGAGCGTAGCGGGAACTCTGTTGCGCTCTCAAATGACCCTTAAGCGGTAGCGGGTGACAGCCTGGGAGGTTGGGGGTAAGTGAGCGAGATACTCGTTGATGTCGTTGTAGCCAAGGCCTTCGCCACTAACTGCTGGATTCTTGCTGCCCAGGGCAGCGACGAGGCGGTAATTGTTGATCCAGGAATTGGCGATCCATACCTTCATGAAGCCATTGGCGAGCGTTGCTCAACTCTCGGTCTCCATCCCGTGGCGGCCTTTCTCACCCATGGCCATCTTGACCATACTTTCTCGGTTGCCCCACTCTGTTCGAGCGCCAATATCCCAGCCATGATTCACAGCGCCGATCGAGCGCTCCTAGCCCACCCAGAGCGAGCTTTATCGAAAAATACCAGCGCAATGATTCCAATGCTGGGCTCGGGGATCACCTTTGTCGAGCCTGATGAGGTAGTTGAATTGAGCGACTCGGTGGCTCTTAACGTAGCCGGCCTTGCCTTCCGTTTTCTTCATACTCCGGGCCATACCCCTGGTTCCACGGTGGCGATAGTGGAGGGGGAACTTTTGATATCCGGGGATGTTCTTTTTGCTGGCTCTATTGGCCGAACCGACCTACCGCTGGGTTCGTTGAGTGATATGGAACGTACATTGCGTGAGAAAATTTATCCCTTGCCCGATCACCTCAC
>RFXN01000002.1 GCA_009921625.1 Candidatus Fonsibacter lacus
ATTAACCCACTGCGCGCGATTCCACGTTTGCCCCGGAAGTTGTGTACTAGTAAAGGAGAGATGTTGATCTAGCCAGAGATCAGCAACGCGAAGCGCATCGATAGATTGGTTAAGTAACTCTTGGGGCAGGGCCGTATCATTTTGAACGGCGGCTAAGTCGCGCACAGTTTCGGGAGAGAGTGATGAGCCAACGCCACCTGAACTAAATGCGCGCCCGAGTCGAGAGAGCATCTCGCCAAGCTGACTGAAGTCAAAACCACCAATTCCCTGCGGTTCACTCATCCGTGCGCACCTCCAAAGATTGCTTTTACACTCAAAAATCTAACAAACCTCGTAAAACAACTCTTAACCAGTGAGAACGGAATTTCAAGGTTTCTTATTCCCGCTAATCCCGCTTGCTCGAGGAACCCTGAGCGCTCTGAGCGCTCTGTTCTTGCATGGGTGCATTTTCACGCCCTTTCGCTCCCTCTCCGAAACTTATCGCGCGAAGGAGATACTGAGAGTTCGCTCCATAGCTTCACTGTAACGCCGATGGATTGAGCGCAGGCCCACAGTTCTAGATACCCTTGGAATATGTCGGCTCTAGTGTGGTGGTTAATTCCGTTATTTGCCTGCCTAGGAGCGCTTATCTACGTATGGTGGTCGATCTCTACCAAAAAACGCCAGAACACATATAAGAGTATCGCTGAGTACGAAAATTTTCGATCAGCTTTTAAGAGCAAACCAAAAGATAGAAACTCTGAAGAGTTAAAAAGTACAGATACATAATGCTTCGTAGAGTCTCTCGCCCTCACATTTTTCTTGTTACGCTATTAATTTTAGTAGGAATGATTGCTCCACTTCCATTTGTTGTTGTAGAGCCTGGAACTCCAAATAACACATTTGGAAAAGAGAATGGTAAACAGGTTGTAGAAATAGTTGGAAGAAAAAGTTATGCCACTTCAGGAAAATTAAATGTCACCAGCATTTGGGTGACAAATCCAGAATCTCACATTCAAAGTTTTGAACTATTCCGTGCCTGGGTAGATGGCGAGCGTTCTGTGCAACCTCGAGAAGTTTTTTACCCAAAAGGAGAAGATCCTAAGAAAGTTACAGCTGAGAGCATTGCCGACATGAAGAATTCACAGCTTTCTTCAAAGATAGCTGCGCTCAACTACTTAAAAATTCCATACTCCGAAAAATTGATTATAAAGGGGTACTCAGATGATTCTCCGAATAAGAGCATCATCAAGCTGCAAGATGAAATTACCTCTTTCAATGGCGTTCGCGTTACATCTGGCTCACAGTTACGAAAGCTAATTCACGATGCAAAGAAAGGCAGAGCAGAAATCGGTGTTACCCGGAATGGAACAGAATTAACACTGCCGATAAATCTTACGAATATCAAATCAAATGGCTCAAAACAAAATGTTATTGGAATTCAAATTTCTGAAGATTATAAATTTCCATTCATGGTAAAGATTAATCTTAAAAATGTCGGTGGTCCGAGCGCAGGTTTGATTTTTACTTTGGCGATTGTTGATAAATTGACCGAGGAAGATTTAGTTCGAGGTAGAAATATTGCAGGCACTGGAACTATTTCCCCGTCAGGAAAAGTCGGCCCGATAGGGGGTATTGAGGAGAAGTTAATTGGCGCCAAACGTGAGGGTGCAACGCTTTTTCTCGCTCCATCGCTAAATTGTCCTGACATAAAGCACGTGCCGAAAGGTTTACAGGTTGTACCAGTCGATAATCTTACGGAGGCTATTGCTGCGCTGCGCGCCACAGATCCGCAGACTCTGCCAATCTGTGGGTAATTCTGATAAAACAGTAAAACAGCGAAAGAAGAGGATTCGCGCATCTGATATCGAGGTCAGAGAAGCCCAAGAGTAATTCAGTCATTTTTTCCTGTCAGGCTTTGCCAAATTTTAAGGAGTGAAGAAGCGGTGATTTTGACTTAAATTAGCGCCGCCAATCGGAACTAGGTAATCTCTAGCCATGAGTTTTTCCATGCCAATCCCGAATCGCCCTCGAAGTGGTCGCCGTAGCTCACTCCCATTGACTATCACTATCTTGGTAGTTCTTGGTGTCAGCGCCGTGAGCCTTAGCGGTTTTTATGCTGATTTCCTGTGGTTCCGCTCCGTTGACTTTCTTGAGGTGTGGCAGACAACGCTCTTAACGCGGGCAACGTTATTTGTGATCACAGGTGGCTTGACTTCGCTTTTAGTTTTAGCAAATGTGCTCTTCGCATATCGCGCACGCCCAGTTTTTGCGCCACTTTCTATTGAAACCGATAATTTAGATAGATATCGCTCCCAAATTGAACCAATTAAGAGGGTTGCAATGATTGGCGGTTCATTGGCAATTTTTTATTTTGCAGGGTCTGCGGGATCCCAACTATGGAAGCCCTGGCTGGTATGGCGTAATGCAACACCATTTGGTGAGAGGGATCCGCAATTTAATTTAGATATCTCATTTTTTGCTTTTAAACTTCCTTTTTATCAAGCGTTAATAGGTTGGTTTATCTCCACAATTATTATTGGCTTGATTGCAGCGACAGTCGTTCACTATCTTTATGGTGGAATCCGACCTCAGGGTCCAGGAGAGCGCACTACCGTTGCCGCTCGAGTTCAACTCTCGGTCTTGCTTGGCTTTATCGTGCTAGCAAAAGCCGTCGCATATTGGTTTGATAGATTTGCTCTTGCCCTCAAAGATGATCGCATCATCACCGGCCTGACATATACCGATGTCAATGCGGTTCTTCCAGCAAAAGCGATTCTGGCGGGGATTGCCGTCATCTGTGCACTACTCTTCTTTGCAAATATCATCCGCAAGTCATGGCAACTTCCTGGCGCTGGCATAGCTCTATTGGCTATTAGCTCGGTTGTAATTTCTGGGCTTTATCCAGCTGCTGTTCAACAATTTCAAGTAAAGCCAAGCGAATCAACCAAGGAAGCGCCCTACATCGAACGGAATATCAAGGCGACTCGTGCTGCATATGGAATCGATGCGACAGAAATCGTCGAATACTCCGCAACCGTGAATACCGCCCCTGGTCAGTTGGCAAAAGATGTCGAAACAATTAACAACATCCGTTTGATGGATCCAAACGTTATCTCCCCAACATTCCGACAACTTCAGCAAATCAAGCCGTACTACACCTTCCCAGAGTCGCTAGATGTTGATCGCTACGTCGTTAATGGGAAAGTTCGTGATGCTGTTGTCGCTGTTCGAGAGTTGAATATTGAAGGAAATCCAAACCGAAACTGGATTAACGATCATCTTGTTTATACCCATGGTTTTGGTTTTGTCGGTGCGTATGGAAATACCCGAGATGCCGATGGCAAGCCAAACTTCTTCCTAGGAGATATTCCACCAACGAAGACGCTAGGTGATTTCCAGCCACGTATTTACTTTGGTGAAAATGTTCCTGATTACTCAATCATTGGTGGAAAGAACTCAGATTCTCCAGTGGAATTCGATTACCCGGATGATGCATCGCCAAATGGTTCTAAGACTTATACCTACACCGGAAAGGGTGGTGTACCGATTGGAAATCTATTCGCTCGAACTGTCTTTGCTATCAAGTACCAAGAGCAGCGTATTCTTCTCTCGAGCTTAATTAATTCAAACTCGAAGATTCTCTTTGAACGAAACCCAAGGGATCGAGTGGCGAAAGTTGCTCCATGGCTCACCCTCGATGGAGATCCCTATCCATCTGTGATTAATGGTCGCCTGATGTGGATCGTGGATGGCTATACAACCAGCGCTGGATACCCCTACTCTCGAAAAGTCAATCTCTCTGCATCCACTGCTGATGCATTGACGACCAATTCAAATGCGATTACCGCGCAACGTAATTCTTCAATCAACTACATCAGGAACTCGGTAAAGGCGACTGTTGACGCATATGACGGAACAGTCACCTTGTACAAGTGGGATGAAAAAGACCCAGTGCTACAAACATGGTCTAAAGCATTCCCTGGAACTGTAAAAGAGAAGAAGGATATCTCGAAAGAACTCATGTCCCATCTTCGTTATCCAGAGGATATTTTCCGTGTTCAACGTGACATTTTGAGTTCTTACCATGTACAAAACGCGACAGCGTTTTACGGTGGCCAAGATTTTTGGCGTGTACCACGAGATCCTTCGACATTTGGTGGAAATGCAAGTGCGCAGCCACCCTATTACTTAACTCTAAAGATGCCTGGTGAGGCAAAAGAGGCATTCTCATTAACAACACCATTTGTACCACGTGGAGGCCGTGAAAACTTAGCTGCATTTGTCGCAGTGACTGCAGACCCGGGACCTAACTATGGAAAGATTAAAGTACTCCAGCTCCAACGAAGCACCAATATCGCAGGTCCATCACAAGTGTCATCTAACTTTGAAGCAAAACCTGAAGTCGCAACCTCTCTTTCGCTTTTGCGACAAGGTGGATCAGATGTGGAGCTTGGTAACTTGCTCACGCTTCCTGTGGGCGGCGGACTGCTTTACGTGCAACCTGTCTATGTTCGAGCGACCTCTAATAGCGCTGCCTATCCGCTACTTCAGAAAGTTCTTGTCTCCTTCGGCGATCAGATTGGCTACTCAGATACGTTAAAGGGAGCCCTTGATCAAGTCTTCGGAGGTAACTCTGGGCAACAATCTTCTGGTGTGGTCGCCGGTGATGGCACAAGCGCTGGTGGATCTAACAGCCAGACCCTTGCCGATGCGCTACAGCGGGCTAAACAGGCGATTGCAGATGGACAGGCAGCCCTTGCTAAGGGTGACTTCACTGCATACGGAAAGGCGCAAGAAGCGCTCAAGGCGGCAATTAATGACGCTATTCGAGCGCAAAACCAGAGCAAATAGCTACTTCAGATAAGTGCTATAACGGTGCGCAAAATTATGTGCACCGTGCGTGCACCTAGCGCACATATTGAGTACTACCGACGCGGGGTGGAGCAGCTCGGTAGCTCGCTGGGCTCATAACCCAGAGGTCGTAGGTTCAAATCCTGCCCCCGCTACTTAAAACGACGTAAGCGCAACGAGTTTGCTACCACGATAAAGCTCGAGAGAGCCATCGCCCCTCCGGCGTACATGGGATTGAGATTGCCGGTGGCGGCAAGTGGAATACCGATAATGTTGTAAATAAATGCCCAACCTAGATTTTCTTTGATGATTCGAAGAGTTCGGCGCGATAACCGGAGCGCATCTGCAGCAGCACTTAATGATGCTCTCATCAACGTAATATCTGCAACAGCAATTGCGCTATCAGTTCCAGTGCCCATCGCCATACTTAAGTTTGATGTAGCAAGCGCCGCCGCATCATTAACGCCATCGCCAATCATGATGACATCGCGACCTTGCTCTTGAAATTCTTTAACTACTCCAACTTTTTCTTCTGGTAGAACCTCTGCACGAAATTGTTTGATTCCTGCAACGCTGGCAATATGAGCAGCAGCTTCCTTTGAATCACCAGTGAGCAATACGCTTTCATAACCAAGTTTTGATAGCTTCTCAATCGCCTGAGCAGAGTCATCTTTTATTTGGTCGCCAACTTCCAAGATTGCTCGAGCAGAACCATCTAATGAGATAACAATCGGCGAACGTCCGCGCGCTTTTATTGCTGTTATCGCACCTAGCAACTCGGGAGAGTAACCAGCGGTTCCATATGCAATGGATTCGGGTGATCCAATAAGTGTGAGATAACTTCTTCCCGATATTTCTACTCTTCCAGCGACTCCCCGCCCTGGGTGCGACTCAAATTCTGAGATGAGACCAAAGCTCACGCCTTGGATTTTTGCCAAGGCAACCACTCCGCGCGCAATCGGGTGTTCGCTCTGGTTCTCGAGCGTTCCAGCGATGGAGAGAAGGAGTGACTCTTCAATTCCATACCTCTCAATTGCCACAACCTCTATGTGACCGGTAGTCACCGTGCCGGTTTTATCTAGCAAGAGGATTGGTTTTTCCTGATTATTCTTGCCCCTCTGAGCGCGCTCCAAAGCTGCGGGGGTGCGCATAATGATGCCCAGTTGCGCACCGCGCCCCGATCCGACAAGAAAAGCGATAGGCGTTGCTAACCCGAGAGCACAGGGGCAGGCGATGACAAGAAGCGTTATCGCAGGCGCGATGGATTGCGAGAGATCTCTCGTGATTGAGAGCCACACTGCACATGTCATGAGAGATGAAGCGATTATCGTGGGGACAAAGAGTGCAGCGATTCGATCCGCAAGTCGCGCTATCGGCGCCTTCTCGCCCTGTGCCTGCACCACCATTCGAGCGATACGGGATAGCTCTGTTTGAGCGCCTACCCGTTCAGCGCGAACTACTAAAGGTCCATTCTTATTAATTGTTGCGCCAATCACGCGCTTCCCTGGGCCACAGTGAACGGGGAGAGATTCTCCAGTCAACATAGAGAGATCGACATCCCCTTCACCCTCAACAACCACACCGTCTGTTGCTATTGCCTCACCAGGTCGAACCAGGAAGAGATCGCCAACATTGAGATGGTCAATTGGGGCAAGCACCTCTTCGCCGTTGCGAAGAATCGAGACCTCTTTTGCACCCATATTAAGTAACGCTCGTAACGCAGCGGCGTAGCAAGACCAGATAAATGCCGAGAGTGTCCCAATGGAAATCAAGGTATCCATGTTGGATCGGCGTAGTGAACGTAATCCAACGCGGTGTATTGGCCACCCTGCAATAAATACAACGGGAACGCTCAGCGCAATCGCCAACCAACCCCATGGATGATTTGTTGGATGAAGAATCTTGAGTAAATCTAATATTTTGTAAATTGCATTATCGATTGGTTCATGCAAAGACATGACCATTGAGATAATAATTGTTGGGAGCGCAAAGAGCGTTGCGAGAATTAAGTGCCACTCCAACCGTGGCGATTCAAGTAATTGATTATTAGTAGCGTTTAGTAGCTCTGCACGGTAACCAGTATTTGATACTGCATTGATAACTGTTGGAATTTCAATGGTCTCTGGCGCAATTACATGCGCTGTCTCGGTAGCAAAATTTACCGTTGCGCTAACGCCAGGCAACTCATTTAATGCACCTTCTATTGTCGCAACACATGAACTACAACTCATGCCATGTAGTTTTAAATCGATGGTGCGAACATCCATATTGCTACATTAGTACTAGTTGGATGGCGAAAGGAACTTTAAAAAGTATGACGCGTCGCCAATAAAAGAATTGGCGGTTAATTTCCCCTACTTAGCTGGGAAATGTGCGAGGACAGCATCGTGAAGTAGTCCATTGGTACTTACGCCATTACCTCCATTTGGACCATCTGCGCCGCGAAAATCGGAGAAGCGACCACCCGCTTCGCTCACAATTATCGCTAGGGGAGCCATATCCCAGAGAGCGAGACGTGGCTCAAGCGCACAGTCAACTGCACCTTCTGCTACAAGTAAGTGTGACCAAAAATCTCCATAACCGCGCGTTCGCCAAACTTTCTCGGCAAGTGCAAGTAGCCCTTGGTGTAAGTCACCCCATCCATCATTGCGATTTCCAGTGTTTGGTGAGGCGAATGTTGAAATAGATAGCGATGCGTCGCTTAGCTGCGTTACCGATGAGACGCCTAGCTTTCGAGCGTTTTCATCATTTACTGCAAGATATGCGCCGCCACCTTTACTTGCATACCAACGCCGAAAAAGAGCTGGCGCACTGACAACACCCACGAGAACCTCGTCGCCTTCCATTAGCGCTATGAGAGTTGCCCAGACTGGTACGCCACGAACGAAGTTCTTTGTGCCATCAATCGGATCTATAACCCAGTAACGCCCTGATTTATTACCGCTGCCAAACTCTTCTCCAACAATTTCATCGTTTGGTCGGTGCTTGGCAAGAATCTCTCGTATCTCTCGTTCAATGGCTTTATCAGCATCGCTAACAGGGGTGAGGTCTGGTTTAGTTTCAACATAAAGATCAATAGCGAGAAAACGCTCACGAGAGATTGCATCAGCGCGATTGGCAAGTTCGAGAGCCAATTTAAGATCAGTAGCGAGGTCAGCTCCAGTTGAGTTAGACATTTAATTACCTCGCTTTTCGCTCCATTTTTTTAACTTAATTCGAACTCTTTAATTATGGCATTTCTTCCTCTTAAACTATTAAATTTTAGTATTTTTAAATGCGTGAATATGTTTAGAACGCTAAGGAGAAGATTACTTGACTATCGAATATCGATGCGCTCTTTAATCAGCTAACGAGGCAAGTATCTGCTGGAGAGTTGTGAGGCGAGAGCGCCGTCCAACCTCTTCACTAGCCCATTCAAGGAGGGCGCACCCTTCTTCATCGTGAGAGCAATTCTTCCGACAACTTTTCGCTATTTCAGCGCAATCGGGAAAGGCGGCAATGACATCACCCTTAGTGACATGTGAGAGGCCAAAAGAGCGGACTCCTGGGGTATCGATAACCCAACCACCGCCGTCAATCTCAAGCGCAAGAGCGCTGGAAGAGGTGTGGCGACCTTTCCCAGTTGTGGCATTTACCGAGCCGGTCTCTCGTTCGCTGTAGGGAGAGAGGGCATTGATTAGGGTTGATTTACCCACTCCAGAGTGGCCAATTAAAACTGTGACTTTTCCTCTAATGAAATCGAGAAACTCACGCGGTGCCTTATCTTTTCGAAGGGCAAATGCAGGAATATTAATCGCGCTATAAGCATCGAGAAACTCTGTTCCAGATGCAAGATCACTTTTAGTCATTACCAGTATGGGCGTGATTCCTTCTGAGAAAGCAGCAACAAGCGCTCGATTTACAAAACCATGTTTTGGTTCTGGATTAGTGGTGGCGGAAACGATTGCAAGAAAATCGACATTTGCTACAAGTACTCTCTCTGACCCATCCTCAGCGGAACGGCGCAATGAATTTTTACGTTGCTCTATCCGCACAATACGAGCAAAATCTTCTCGCGCTTGATTTGGCTCTGGGATTCCGACAACCGCGACAATGTCTCCAACTACAACAGATCGCCTTCCAAGTTCACGCGATGCTATCGCATAAAATTCATGGTTGTTCTCGGTTACGCAGGTAACTCTCCCTCGATCAATTGTTATCACCCGCGCGATCGATGCATCAGAATATTCTGGTCGATCTTTACTTCGTGGTTTAGTCGAACGTGCAGGACGTGAGCGAACATCATCTTCATCGAGATGTTTTCTATTTCGCATAGGAATTAAGGTGTGACCTGAACTTGAGAGAGCATATTTGACCAGAGTTCAGGGAAGTCAGGGAAAGTTTTCGAAGTTGTTTCGACATTTTCGACCGCAATGTTGGGAATTCTCAAACCAATCATCGCACCAGCAGTTGCGATTCGATGATCTTCATAGGTGTGAAAGGTACCGCCATGTAATGGAGCTGGAATAATTTCTAACGAATCTTTATGTGAGATTACATTTCCACCCAAGCTATTAAATTCTCTGGCAAGCGCTTCTAAGCGATCAGTTTCATGTAACCGTAGATGTCCGATTCCCCGTAAATGGGAAGGGGAGCTCGCAAGAAGCGCAACAGCTGCGATAGATGGAGCTAATTCACCAACATCGTGGAGATCAATATCAATACCGTGAATAGCTCCAGTGCCGGTGATTGTTAAGTCATCAGAAAGTGCGCCACTTTTGCCATTTTGATTTCCGCCATTTTTTCCACTCTTGTTACCTGTGTTACTAGAACTAGAGCCATTTGTTTTTCCATTTTTATTTTTGGAATCTACAAGAGCGCCGCGAGTGATTTCGCCACCCATGGCTTGAAAAATCTCACGTAGTTGATCGCCAGGTTGCGTTGTAGATTTTGGCCAATCTTTAATGGTTACTGATCCACCGGCTATCAGTGCAGCTCCCATAAAAGGCGCTGCATTAGAGAGATCTGGTTCAATCAAAGTACGTAGGCCAAAAATTGGCCCAGGATGTACACGCCAAATTTTCTCACCTAAATGCTCAACTTTTACGCCGCGCTCTTTGAGCATTGCAATTGTCATTTCAATATGTGGCATTGATGGAAGTTGCGCACCGCTATGGGTAACGGTTAGCCCCTCTTTCATTCGTGGCGCGACCAGGAGGAGACTTGAGAGAAATTGACTTGATTGACTGGCATCTATCGTGATTGCTCCCCCTCTAATCTCTCCGGTTCCATGAATGGTCAGCGGGAGTGAATAGCGACCGCCATGATCAATTTTTATTCCTAATTCTTCAAGCGCGACAATCACTGGTTTAAGCGGTCGCTCATGTGAACGTGGGTCGCCATCAAAAGAAATCTCTCCATGAGCAAGAGCGGCAACGGGAGGGAGAAAACGCATCACTGTTCCGGCGTTCCCAACATCAATTGCAGTTGGGCCGTTCATCGAACGTGGCGAGATAGAGATTGATTCTGGTTGTTGGTCGACGCCCACGCCGAGTGAACGAAGTGCGTTAATCATTAGCGTGCTATCTCGGGAGTAAAGGGGTTTATGGAGAGTAGAAGGCGCGTCGGCGAGCGCTCCGAGAACTAGCGCGCGATTGGTAACTGATTTCGATCCCGGCAACGTGATAGTTGCAGCTAGAGGCGTGGGCGCCCCAGGGGCTGACCAAAGTGAGCCAATTTCCGCCTTCGGTGTAGCGGGGATGTGCGCACCTGATGCGCGGGTAGCTCTCTCTGATGGCATATGGATAAGGGTACCGCCTTAGGCTAGGGATATGTGCGGGCGCTTTGCTACCTCGAAAAGTCTTGATCAGCTGGAAGAAGAGTTTTCGTTAGTTGGCGTTCCATCTCGAGAGTTGCCACCAAATTGGAACACCGCACCTACTCAAGAAATTTATGTGATGACCGATGGACCTACGCTCGAAATTATGCGTTGGGGATTAATTCCTTCGTGGGCAAAACCAGATTTCGTCAGCGCGAATACGATTAATGCGCGAAGTGAGAGCGTCCATGAGAAGCCTTCATTTAGGCAAGCATTTAAGAGTCGACGATGTTTTATTCCTGCAGATGGGTATTATGAGTGGGCTACTGAGTTGGGAAGATTCCCGAGTAAGCAACCTTTCTATATTCACCGCGCTGATGCGCGACCGCTCGCTATGGCCGGAATATATGAAAATGGAACAGTTGCGATTATTACTAAGGAAGCAACGGGAACGCTGGCAGATATTCATCATCGGATGCCGCTCTTCTTACCAAAATCAATATGGCAGAGATGGTTAGATCCGAAATTAACGGCTGAGAGTGAGTTAAGAGAAATTCTCAGCGAGGGGTTAACCCCCGAGAGCGCGGGGTTAGTAGCAGATCCTGTCTCCACGAGAGTAAACAAGATTGTGAATAACGGCGCTGAACTCGTTCTCCGGATCGAATTGGGGGAGCAAGAGACGCTCTTGTAGCTAGCCAGTCCAACAACCAGTCCAACAACCAGTCCAACAACCAGTCCAACAACCAGTGAGGGAATAAGCAGGACCTCTCAGGGGTTACTCAAAGTATGGCGGTACAGTGTTCAACTATGACGCCCCCTACCGATTCACAAGCTGGTGCGGGCAAGCAGATTGCTCAGCGCACGCGCGCAGGAGCAAACACTCCTGCCGTTAGGGGCAGCGCGCAGAGCGTTTTAGCGCGAGCCGAGCTCAATGCACGATTTGAGCGAGAGGCGCTTCCATTTCTTGACGCTATGTATAGCGCCGCGCTGCGAATGACGAAGAACCCAGAGAGCGCAGAAGATTTAGTCCAAGAAACTTTTGCTAAAGCATTTACCTCTTTTCATCAATTTAGCGAAGGTACAAATTTAAGAGCCTGGCTTTATCGAATTCTCACTACAACATTTATCAATATTTATCGTAAAGAGCAACGCCAACCACTCATTTCTGATGGTGAAATCGAAGAGTGGCAGATCGCCGAAGCAGCCACACATACAAGTGACCAAGGTAAGTCAGCAGAAGTTGAAGCGCTAGAGCAACTTCCCGATAGTGACATAAAAATTGCGTTACAAGAATTGCCAGAAGAGTTTCGGCTTGCTGTCTATTTTGCAGATGTTGAAGGTTTTTCATATAAAGAAGTTGCAGAGATTCTTAATATTCCACCTGGAACTGTGATGTCACGCCTCCATCGTGGCCGTAAGTTACTGAGGGAATCATTGGCCGAATATGCACGCGAACGGGGATTTATAAAAGAAGGTGATCGCAAGTGAGCGCAAACAGTCATCATCAATTACCATGCACTGAATTTCTCCAAGCGATAGTCCTCTACATCGATCAAGAAATCGAAGATAGCGCGAGTGTCGAAGCGCTTGAACTTCATTTTCAGCAGTGTCCACCGTGTGCAGAACAGACTGCACTAGAGGCGCAACTCAACCAACAACTCAAAGCTTTACTTAATCGGACATGTCGCGAGGTGGCCTCTGAGCAGTTGCGAAGAAATGTCCAAGAAATGTTTAGTCAACCCCAGTTTGAATGGCATCAATCGATTACCTACACCGAAATCACAACAGATTCTTTCATCCAAACGCGGGTCGAGATTCACGAGCGGTATGAAAGTGACGAAGAGCGCTAGGCTTTTGTTAATAGCAGCGAAGAAATCGCTTTTCACTGGGAAATTCACTGGGAAATTCACTGGGAAATACGACTAGGCATATCTTCAGCAATACCGTCGAGTAGCGCGCACTTGGGCTAAGTTGTGGAACGTGAAAGAGGTTATTCGCGCCGAAATGGTGGCCAATGTTTTGGAGGTCACCGTATCCCTTGGAGAGTCGGTCTCTATTGGCGAAACCTTGCTCCTTCTTGAATCAATGAAAATGGAGATTCCCGTGCTCTCCGAATTTGAGGGTCTCGTTGTTGATGTAGGGGTGGCAGCTGGCGATGTGATCCAGGAGGGCGATCCGCTGATTACAATCGAAACACCTGGGAAGTTGGAGCGAAAAATAGAATGAGCGCTGAGCGATTTCTTGGCGCGGTTGGCCTCTCACGGATGACTGTGCGACATGGCGACACCGCAATTGCCTTGGGTAGTGGTGATGTCCCGGTCTTAGGCACTCCAGCAGTTATCGCTCTAGCAGAGAACGCCACGATAGCCGCGCTCGCCGAATTTCTAGAGCAGAGCGAGACAACAGTTGGTGTGCGCATTGAACTCGACCACAGCGCGACTGCGAGCATTGGCGATGAAGTGGTTGCAACGTCTAAAGTTTCTTCGCTCTCTGGGGAAAAGATTATTTTTGAGGTTGAGTGTCATAGTGGAAATCGATTGATTGCAAAGGGAGTAATTACCCGCGTGCTGATAGATAGAGTCTCTTTTATCGCTAAAGCGGCAGCAGAAGCGTTAACGCGAGGACATTGATCTCTCAATTATCCCCGCGTTATCTGTTCATCTCAGGTGAAAATAATTTCCTGAATTGATATTGCTAGTTCTCGCGTACTCGTGCTCACTCGTGCTCAGTTTTTCACTCTTATTCACTTTTATTTTTTTGTCGCCCAGAAAATATCGGAAATCTCATCGATTTTTGCCAACAACTTCTCGGCAACGGTAACATCATTGCTTCCCTTGGTGCCTGCCGCTCCAGCAAGTTTGGTCGCCTCATTAAAAAGTGAGTGGAGGTTTGGGTAAGCCTCGAAATGATTAGGCTTGAAGTAATCAGTCCACAAGACCCAGAGATGCTCTTTCACTTGGTGTGAACGCTCTTCTTTAATGGCAACTGCGCGAGCTTTAAAATCTGGATCGCTACTCGCGTTGTATTTCTCCATTGCCGCTTTAACCGATTGCGCTTCGATTTTGGCTTGGGCTGGGTCGTAAACGCCACAAGGCAAATCGCAATGGGCATACACAGTCATTGATGGTGTGAAGATATTTTTCATAAGAACTCCTTAAAAAGTTTTTTCTCTCGTTTTTGAGCTAGCCAACTTGATGGTTCTTCAAACTTTTCCTTACCTCAGCCTACCTCTGCGGGGATTTGAGCGAAATTCGAAACTTCACGGTGGGTTTACTCTGGTAATTAGGTCGGTACGCTCAGGCCATGAGGCGGCTAATTTCTCTCTTGTCGCTTAGAACCGTCCTCGTCGAAGGTCAGTCGATGGCGCCTACCTACAACGATGGTGACTGGCTTCTCGTCTCCATGAAGGGGTTTAAGCGAAATGGCGCTGGAATCTCTGGCGGGCGTTGGGGTTCAACCGGTGTTGGCGTAACTGTCGGCACCGTTTTGCTCGTAGAACGCGAGGAACGACCAGGCGTTATTTTCATCAAACGCTTGATTGATATCCGCATGGATTCTCCAAACCGTCACCATTTAACTAACTGGCCAACTTTCTGGGTAGAGGGCGATAACAAATCACTCTCACAAGATTCCCGTACCTGGGGCGCGATATCTGGTGACGAAATAATCGGCAAAGTTCTCTTTCGAGTTAAAAAAAATAGGCGCGGCAACAACGAAAAAAAATAAAAAACAAGAAAACAAGAAAACAAGAAAACAAGAAAACAAGAAAACAAGAAAACAAGAAAACAAGAAAACAAGAAAACAGAGTTAGGTAAGGTACAGAAGCCATCGAATTGAGCGCAAAGAATGGCCATGGACCTTGGTTTGCTGGCTCATCCTGAACCCAAAGAATGTTTGCGTTGGGGTGCCTTGCTGCTTCAGATTTAATCGCTGCTGCAGGAAATGGAAACAACTGCTCAACTCGAACGATTGCAGTTGTTAACTCATTAAGTTTTGCACGTTCCGCAACAAGGTCGTGATAAATCTTGCCAGAGCAGAAAATTAATCGAGTTGCGTTATTGACCATGGAATCTGGAATTACTGTTTGGAAATGGCCCGTGGTGAAATCTTCCAATTTCGAAGCCGCAGCTTTTAAACGGAGCATCGATTTTGGTTCAAAGACGATAAGTGGGCGACGAGCAGGATTTGCCATATGCCAGCGGAGTAGATGGAAATACGAAGCGGGGCTGGATGGCTGTGCAACGGTCATATTGTTCTCGGCGCAGAGCTGGAGGAATCTTTCGATGCGAGCAGATGAGTGATCTGGTCCTTGGCCTTCATAGCCATGAGGCAAGAGCATGACAACGGAGGATCGCTCGCCCCACTTTTGCAGGGCGGAAGAGACAAACTCATCGATGATGGTCTGTGCACCGTTGGCGAAATCACCAAACTGTGCTTCCCAGAGCACAAGTGCATCATCTCGTTCCACCGAGTAACCATATTCGAAGCCAAGAGCTGCATATTCAGAGAGAAGAGAGTTAACAACGAAAAACTGATTCTCACTAGAAATCAGGCCACGAAGTGGAATCCACTCACTGCCATTGCTTCCATCAACAATAACTGCATGGCGTTGGCTAAATGTGCCACGAGCGACATCCTGTCCTGCAAGACGAATATGTTTGCCATCGAGCAACAGCGATCCGAAAGCGAGCGCCTCACCCATAGCCCAATCGATGGTGCCCTCATTGAGCATCTCGACGCGACGTGAAAGTTGTGGCAACAACTTTGGATGAACGGTGAAGCCTTCTGGAATCGCAACTTGAGTTGCGGCAATTTGTCGCGCAACATCCGCGCTAATTGCAGTGGCAGCCTCTTCCGGTGCTAGTGCTTTCTTAGAATCAAGAGTTGGCGCACTCGCTTCTTTGTTGTGAACCGCAGTGAAGATTGCCTCAAGTTGAGTTTGGAAATCTCGAGTAACCTCCTCAGCCTCTGCCATGGTGATATCGCCGCGACCGACGAGCGCTTCAATATAAAGAGTGCGCGTTGTTCGCTTGGCATCAATTAATTTGTACATCAAAGGTTGAGTTAAGCTCGGCTCATCGCCTTCATTGTGGCCACGTCGGCGGTAGCAAATCATGTCGATAACGACATCTTTGTTAAATGCTTGGCGGTACTCATAAGCAAGACGCGCAACGCGAACGCATGCCTCAGGATCATCGCCATTTACGTGGAAAATCGGCGCTTGTACCATGCGCGCAACATCAGTGGCATACGTTGATGAACGTCCTGCACTGGGTGAAGTAGTAAAGCCAACTTGGTTATTGATAACAATATGGATAGTTCCACCGGTGCGATAGCCAGGAAGTTGGGAGAGGTTGAGAGTTTCAGCAACGACACCTTGACCTGCAAATGCAGCATCGCCATGGAGCAAGATTGGCAAAACAGAGAATACATCGCGAATATTTATCTTGTCTTGCTTTGCTCGAACAATTCCTTCGAGAACGGGATTAACTGCCTCTAAATGTGAAGGATTTGCCGCGAGATATACCTTGGTCTGTGCACCAGAATCAGCGGTGAAGATTGATTGGGTACCAAGGTGGTACTTCACATCTCCAGATCCCTGAACTGAATTATCTTGGTAATGACCCTCGAACTCTTGGAAGATTTGGCCATGAGGTTTCCCAGCAACATTTGCTAGAACATTGAGTCGACCACGATGTGGCATACCGATACATACTTCATCAAGCTTCTCTTCTGCGGCAGCAATAAGAATTGCATCGAGGATTGGAATAACGGACTCACCACCTTCAAGAGAGAATCGCTTCTGCCCAACGAATTTTGTTTGGAGGAAAGTTTCGAAAGCTTCTGCGCTATTGAGTTTGCGCAAAATTCGAAGCTGTTCGTTCCGATCCATCTTCTCTACTGGAACTTCTAGGCGAACTTGCATCCATTTACGTTCTGCAGGATTACTTAAATGCATGTACTCGATACCGATTGTTCGGCAGTATGCGTTACGAAGGATTCCAAGGATGTCCCTGAGTTTCATAAATTGCTTGCCACCAAAACCACCGGTGGCAACCTCGCGGTCAAGATCCCAGAGCGTCAAACCATGGGTGACAGTGTCGAGGTCAGGGTGGATTCGAAGCTTAAACTCAAGTGGATCGACATCGGCCATGAGATGGCCACGGCTACGGAAGGCATGAATTAACTCTTGGACGCGAGCAGTTTTATGGATGTCATCATCTTTGCTTCGCTCTAAATCGGTATTCCATCTAATAGGTACATAAGGAATGCGAAGGGCGGTGAAAATCTCGTCGTAGAAGCCCTCCGCGCCAAGTAGAAGCTCGTGGATTCGGCGCAAGTAATCGCCCGACTGGGCTCCTTGAATAATTCGGTGGTCGTAGGTGCTGGTGAGTGTGACAACTTTGCTCACTGCCATTCGGGCGAGTGTTTCCTCATTGGTGCCCTGGAATTCAGCAGGGTATTCCATCGAGCCAACGCCAAGAATTAATCCTTGGCCTTCCATGAGTCGAGGAACTGAGTGAACGGTGCCCAGAGTTCCTGGGTTAGTTAGTGAAACTGTTGTGCCAGCGAAATCTTCAACGGTGAGTCCGCCGGTGCGCGCCTTCTTAATAAGCGACTCATATGTTTCAAGGAATTGTGCGAAGTCCATTGATTCGCAACCCTTTATTGATGGTACTAAGAGTTGGCGCGTGCCATCTGATTTTGCAAGGTCAATAGCAATGCCGATGTTGATGTGATCTGGTCTACCAATAGCGGGCTTACCGTCAATAGTTGTGTAATACGCATTCATCTCTGGCATCGCGCGTAGCGCTTTAACCATTGCATAACCAATTAAATGCGTGAACGAAACTTTTCCACCACGTGCGCGTTGCATATGGTTGTTAATAACAATGCGGTTATCAATTAATAATTTCGCTGGAATGGAGCGAACGCTAGTTGCCGTAGGAACATGTAGCGAAGCTTCCATATTGGTGACAACACGAGCTGCAGTTCCTCGTAGCGGATCGACTTGTCCCGCAGAGGGTGAGGTAACAACTGGTGCGCTCTTTTGTAATGGTTGCGCAGGGAGCGGATCACTTGTTCGAGGCGCTTGTGAAATGACAGATTGCGGCTGTGCTCCCGGTGTTGCAGTAGTTGGCGTCGTCACTGACGGAAGATGAGTTGATGCCGACGCGCTTGGAGAGCTTGCTGCAGTTGGCGAAGAAGTGGAGATTGGGGCGGGAGCAGGTGCAGCAGGTGCAGCAGGTGTAGCAGGTGCAGCAGAAGATGATTGAGCGGCGCCACTTGTTGAAGCGGTTGAAGTAGCTGCTGCACTTTTTGGCGCTGGTGGTCGTCCACCTGCTGCGGGAAGAGTGAGTCCTGGTGGTGTGGCAAAGTGTTGTTGGGTTTGTGAACTTGTAACGCTGGGCGCTGCTACACCGTTACTTTGACCCGCTGGCGTATTGCCACCATGTGCGAAGAGCGCTTTCCATTGAGCATCCACTGAATCGGGGTTAGCGAGATATTTTTCATACATCTCTTCAACGAGCCACTCATTGGCGCCAAAATCCCCAGCGAAGTCTGTAGTCGACACTGACTCTCCCAGTACTTGTTTAAGGCAAGGGTATCGAGCCTTGGGGTGAGGGAGTACGGGAGCGCGGGAGCGCGACAGAGCGGGCGAACTCTAGGGCCTTGGCTGCGGTGCAGGGCGAGATGGGCCATGACATGGAGTCCGTAATGTGGGGCGATGTGTTCTCGAATATCAAGAATCATTCACGTTGCCGACCGAGCGCGGGCGCTGGAGAGTATGGCCATGAAAAACAGTCACGCCTTCCATCAGCTACGCCTATTTATGGCGTTAATAGCGCTCATGCGGGTTGAGCAATGACCAGAGCACTTGTTACAGGTGGATCACGAGGAATTGGTTTTGAAATTGCTCGCGCTCTGCGCGACCAGGGATTAGATGTCACCATCCTTGGTCAAGATCGTGACCGAGTGGGTAAAGCTGCCGAAGAGTTGGGCGTTGCAAGCATCTCGTGTGATGTCAGAGATTATGAAGAATTGAAAAAATTTAAAGATTCAGTTAAGCCTTTTGAAATTCTCGTGCTTTCGCATGGCGTGATGTCAGAAAAGATGTCGAAAACTATCCGTGCGTCTAAAGAGGATTGGGATCGCACATTAGGAATTAATCTTACGGGAGTTTTTAACATTATTAATATTTTTGCCGAACACTTAGTTGAAAATCGAAACGGGCGCGTGATTGTGTTGAGCGCATGCCTTGGACGAATGTCAGGTCCAGGTAGCGCGGGTGGACTTGCGCCCTATCGAATTAGCAAAGCTGGAGTCAATTCATTTGTGCGAAACTTCGCGCACGAAACAGGATTAGGCTCGCGCGGAATTCTTGTCGATGCAGTATGTCCAAATCATTCACGAACAGATATGGGTGGCCCTGAAGCTCCACGCTCTGCTGCTGAGGGAGCCGAGACTGCGATCTGGTTGGCAACAAGAACTTTTACACCAGGCGTAGACCAAACAGGTTTACTTTGGGAGGATAGAGAAGTTGTGCCGTGGTGAAAACCTTTTAATTTAGGGGACTTGAGCGAACTACATCAAAGACACTGGAGGTGAAGAAATGGCGAAATTGAAAGATGTGACGTATCTACGCCGCCTCACATCAACAATAGTTGCGGGTGAAGCGCTACTGCTCTTCTTTCTGGCTCTCTTTTTAATTGTTGAATCTTTTATCTCTCAAGCTAAGAATTTTGATGCGCTAATCGCTGAAATTTTCTTTGCGGTCCTTGGCGGGCTGGGCTTATTGTTTGCCGCTCGAGGTATCCGTCGAGGGAAAAGATATGGAAACTCCCCGTCACTGTTAGCTAATTTACTTGCGCTCGCCGTTGCGTATTACATATTTGAAGGGGGATGGCCAGGAATTGCCATCATATTGGGTTTTTTTGCTTTGCTAGCTATCGCTGGAATCCTCAAAATCACAGCGCAATCAGTAACGCCAACTGAAAATTAGAGACCATTAGCGTGAAAAAATCAGTAGCTGATCTAGTTACTCATGATGGTCTGCATGACTCATTAACTGGACTGGCTTCATTTCCTGCTTTTATGGAGAGCGCAACTCGTGAAATTTCCCTTGCCATTCGAGAGCAGATTCCATTTAACCTCTTTCTCATCTCGCTTTCAAAGTTTCGCAATGAGGATGGAGAACTAATAGAGATAAAATATGGGAAAGAATTAAGTTATGTTAATGAAGAATATTTATACCGTCTGGCTGCTCAACTCATCCATGTAGCAGGAATTTTACAGAGTGAACTCCGAGAAAGTGATCTGCTATCGCGCTACGCGTTGACAGAATTTCTGTTGATGAATAAAGGGGAATATGAAGCTATCGAAAAGAAACTTGAAAATTTGGGAGAGCGAGGCATTTTAGCTATTGCTGGCACGAAAATAAATTTTGCTAATATTGGCCAAAAAGATCGAGATTCACGCAGAATTTTGCTCAAATCAATATCGTTTCTTCAAAAGAAAATGATTGAGCAAAATTAGTTAAAATTGATGATTGAGATTTTGATAGCTAGAGTTTTTGTAACTATACACATAGCGCTCGAATTAGTACGCCCACAGGCAAAAGAGCTAAACGCCGCATGCTTCTTCAATCCACATGGCCGGATAATCCACAGTTAAATTGGCGACAGGATTTAAAGTAATTTGTTGGTAGATATTTGCTGAGTGGTCAATGCCGAAGTTGAGAATGTTCCAGATGAGAGAAATTTATCAGATAGGTTTAAAAGCAAAGCTATTAAATCAAATGAGATCCTCTTGCAGAATTCAAGCTCTTCAACTTTTGTAAATTTTGGAAAGCTGCAGCCATACCTTGATGATAAAAGTGTTGAGGAAATCTGGATAAATTCGCCTAATCGGATTTTTATTGCTAGAAATGGTAAATCAGAACTTGCACCAATAATTATCTCATTACAAGAGATCAGGGATATTGCCGAGCGAATGCTTGCGTGGAGCGGGCGCAGGGTTGACCTTTCGCAGCCCTTTGTGGATGCCCGCTTGCCTGATGGATCACGATTACACGTGGCTATCCCTGATATTACTTCGGAATATTGGGCCATCAATATTCGCAAAAAAGTGATTTCCGCTTACTCAGTTCATGATCTGATTTCGAAGGAAACTGTAAATAATGAGATCGCGCAGGCGCTTATTCTTCTAGTGCAAAGTGGCTCGAATATCTTGGTGAGTGGCGCCACACATGCAGGTAAAACTACTGTACTCAATTCTTTGCTAGGCGCTCTGCCTGCTGGGAGTCGACTAATCACACTCGAAGAAGTTTTTGAGCTCACCCCTCGAGTGCCAGACCATGTCGCCATGCAAACAAGACAGGCAAGTTTGGAAGGCGCTGGTGAGGTTACCTTGCGCACCCTTGTTCGAGAATCCTTGAGAATGCGTCCATCGCATTTGGTAATTGGTGAAGTAAGAGGCGCTGAAGCCCTTGATCTTTTACTCGCATTAAATTCAGGAGTTCCGGGAATGGCAAGTATCCATGCCAACTCATGTCAGGATGCGCTGCGAAAAATGAGTGCTTTACCCCTCCTAGCTGGAACTAACTTTCCTCGCGAATTTGCAATTGAGGCAGTACGAGAAAATATAGATGTAATAATTCATTGCAAGCAAAACCGAGATGGAAAGAGAAAGATCGTAGATATTGCTCTTGTAAATAAAAATTTGTCAAGTAGTCAACTTGCTTGCGAATCACTTTTTTACTGGGATGGCTCTGAATATCAAATTGGACAGGTTGATTTCGATTGTCATCGAAAGCTAAGACGTCTCAAACTCGATTTACTGGAGTACCGAGAAAAAACAGGAATATCAGGCCTCGGTCGGAAGAAAATTCAATAAGATGAGAATCCAAGAAGTAGAACTTTTTATAGTATTTCTTACGGGAAGCGCCTTGTTGATTTCCCGGCAAGACTTTTTAAGCTATTTAGTAAAATCTCAGTCATCGAAATACATTTTGATGTCATTATTGAAAACCACATCCATTTTTGTACTTACCTATTTTCTTATTCATTTCTTTACAAAAAGTTTCTCAATCTCCTTACCTATAGCCTTTCTGCTAAGTCATTTACCTCGCATTCAGAGAAGTAACGAGAGAAAACGGATAGAAGAGGCCCGAAGAAAAAGCTGGCCCTTGGTTATAGATCAGCTTGCTAGCGCTACTCAATCTGGTGTGCCGCTACATAAAGCTCTCGACGAGATGCGTAATAGAGGACCGGCGCCACTAAAGGAGCAATTCTTGGCATTCTCCGCGAACTTTCAAGAAGAGGGGAGTTTTGAGAAAGCGCTAGAGAAATTTACAGAGAGCGCGCATACATCTCACACATTCGGCCATGATGAGATAGCGGTCAAAGTCAAGGCAACGCTTTTGATTGCTCGTGATTGTGGCGGCCTAGAGGTAGGTCCAATTCTGCGCAATTTAGGCGCTCTCCTTCGTCAACGAGAGAGAGCTTTGAGTGAGGTAGCGGTTAAACAAGAATGGATAAAAAATGGAGCTGCGCTCGCGGCAGGTACCCCCTGGGTGCTGCTAATACTTCTTTCGCTCAACCCACAAACAAGAGTGGCATACAACAGTAGTGGCGGATGGCTCGTACTCCTGATCGGTTTATCCCTCACTCTCATTGCGTACTTTTGGATTTCAAGAATTTCGCTATCCGTCTCGCAAGTAAATAGAAGCTGAAAATTAACGGTCTTAATCCATGCCAAATACTTTGCCAGAGCTTTTCGCACTTCTATTATTAATTGGTGGTGTATTGATTTACCAAGCTACCCACATACCACGTCACTTCAAAAAAGGAAATGATTTACAAACAAACTTTATTTCAAAAATAAATAATCATATTAGTGATATTGTAAAAATATCAGGAGTGACGACCAAAGAAATCATTCTTGTTATTCTGTTGAAAATATTATTGCTCATGCTTTCACTATATTTTCTAAGCTGCCTATTCGACTTATCTAAATTCCAAGAATTTTTCATTTTTTTAGCCGGTGTTGGATTTATCATAAGGCAGGAATTAACCAGGAAAATCAAGGCAATCGTTCGATACCAACGGGATGTTGAATATGAATTTTCTAGTTTTGCTGAAACTCTTGCTCTGGCGGTAAATTCCGGCCTCTCTTTCACGGCTGCATTTGTCAAGTCAATACATGAATTTGTGGGTCCATTGAATGACAGAATAGAAATATCTAAAAAAACGGCATATATAAAAAGAAATTTGCATCCACGCGCGAAACGAAGAAGAAATAAGAGTCCGCTTCAACTCGAATTAATAAACATTTTGAATGAAATCCAAGAGATGAGGACAATCCCGCAAATACTTGATAAGTTTTCCACACGAGTAAATTCACAGGTAATATCAGATTTTGCAGATGCAATTATTTTGTCACTCACACGAGGCACCCCGATTTCTCTAATGATTTCAGAGCACGCGCGTAGCATTCGGGAAAAAGATCATCGAGAAATGTTAGAGCGTGCTGGAAAAGCTGAAATAAAGATGATGATGCCGATTGTATTTCTGCTTCTTCCTATATCAGTACTTTTTGCACTCTGGCCAAGTTTTCAACAATTGCAACATATGGTCGCTCTCTCTTAGCAGCTGTTAGTAACTTTAAATGAGGAATCTTTAACAAAGAAGAGTTTCCTATTCGACAGTAGAGGAGAGGAAAATGGATCCATTCACTGATGTTGTACTTATTTATACCCTGAGATTTATGAGAGGGATTGAACAGTTGCGAGGAAAGTGTTCCGCCCCCTTCGATAGATTGATCGGTAAAAATTTTCTGTTTCAATCCCGGGCAGAGAATGGAGATGTTCCTGGTTGGGTTCTCGTAGTTTTGATGACAGCGGGACTGGTCACTGGCATCTGGACTGTAGCAGCCCCGCGCCTCAATCTAATTCTGAAGAATTCACTCGATTCAATAAATGCTATTCGCTAGGAAGCGAGAGATTTCCTCTGAAGATACAAGTTTTCCTGAGATGGGGTCGACTGAGGCGTTTTTGACATTGATCCCTACGTGCTTACTGGTGGTTACTCTCTTTGCTCTTATTCAATTTGGCGCAACTACTAACTCCCTCGTAAGCGCATCAACCCTCGTAGGCAGGCAACTGGCAAGATATCCGGAAGCCTACGATCTCGAAAAATTGGCTGAAGAGCAATTACAACGCAATGAGATATCAGTGAGTGATTTTCATGTGATGCGGATAGTTCTTGGAAAAAGCATTTTTGTGCAAACAATTTTGGTCGGAAAAAGAATTAACTTTGGACCCTTTTCCATGGTGCCCTCAGGACGAAGTTTAACTTTCGTAGATTCATGGAGATGATTGGGATCAGCACAATATTTATTCTAAACAGACTTGGAAAGCATTTTTCCCTAATTGAACGTAAGTTGATTTGGAAAAAAAATGAAGTTGGGAGCGCGGTATTTGAATTTATTTCGCTTTTGGTTCTCTTAATATTACCTGTAATGACATATTTCACACTCTCCACTGTGAAAAGCGAACAGACAATTCGCGAGAAAAGAATATTCCGCGAGATCTCAGCGATTGTGAGTAGCGGAACAAATTTTCAAGAGTCTTTAAATCTTGCCAAGAGATTTCTCACCCTTGAAATTCCAGAGTCTTCGTTCAATGTTTCATGTCTTTCAGGAGATTGTCCACATCGAGAGAGCGTGATGCGAATTAGATTAACCACCGCAACTAGCACTTATGTTGCCACGATAAGAGGTGGTAAGTGGCATTAATTTTACCTAAGTGCAACTCATTGAAATCTGTTCAATAATCTTTGTAAGGAAGTTGGTAAATGGAACTCGTTCCATACACTCGCACCACAACTAGATCTTTGGAGAAATCCTTCCAGGAAGCTGGGTCAACAATTCCCTTAATTCTAGGTATTTTTATAGTGGCTTTATCTACCCTAATAGTTACTTTAAATATTTATTATTTGCATACGGCAAAATTAGAATTGGAAGCGGTAGGAGAGGATTTCTTATCGGAGTTGTATCAGGAGATTGACTACGATAAATATTTTTTTGGAGATGTCAAAGAATTTACGAGCCAATCACGAAATTGGGTCCCCTTCGACTGTTCAAACATAATTGAACAAGCGCGCATCAATAGCAATTATTTGCCTGGAAAGATCTCCTTGAAAAGTATTACTTGTGACGGGGGAAGGGTCTCGCTCATATTTGTATGGCAAGTGAAATTGCCATATCAACCAGGTTTTCTAGATGGTTTCGAGCCGAAAGTGATTGCATCTATTTCGGGAGGAGTGCAGCGGGTTCCTGGAGATTAATTACGTTAATTACGGTCAGAATCCCAAGATCACAGCAAAGTTAGCAATTTCATTTAGTTTGGTAATCCAAGTATCATTGAGTTATGTCTGAGCGAGAACACGACCAAGAGATATCGCTCCTTGCGCAAAAGCTCAGCACGATAAAAAAAGTTCTCAATTTCAGCGCAATGTCGAGCGAGATTGTAAGACTTGAAGAGTTGGCTGCGAATCCAAATTTGTGGGATGACCCAGAGAGCGCCGCGCAAGTTACAAGCAAACTCTCCCGTTTGCAGAGCGAGATAGAGCAGTTCTCGAAGTTAGAGAATCGTCTAAGTGATCTCCCAATACTTATTGATTTAGCAAAAGATGAATTTGATGCCGCCGCCTTGAATGAAGCCGACTTTGAACTCAATGCGCTAACGAAATCAATCGGCGAATTGGAAGTTCGGACTCTTCTCAATGGTGAATACGATGCGCGCGATGCTTTGGTAACAATTCGCTCTCAGGCAGGTGGCGTCGAAGCTGCTGACTGGGCGCAGATGCTCTTTCGGATGTACACCCGCTGGTGTGAACGCCATGGCCATAAATTCGATGTGCTTGATACCTCCTATGCAGAAGAGGCTGGAATCAAATCAGTCACTTTTCGAGTAAGCGCTCCTTATGCTTATGGAACGCTCTCTGTCGAGCAAGGAACCCATCGTTTAGTTCGTATCTCGCCCTTTGATAGCAATGCGCGTCGCCATACCTCTTTCGCTGGAGTGGAAGTTGTTCCAGTAGTTGATCAAAGTGATCACATTGACATAGACGAGAAGGAACTTCGAATTGATGTTTACCGTTCAAGCGGCCCAGGCGGACAAGGTGTAAATACGACGGACTCTGCTGTTCGTATTACGCACATTCCATCTGGAATAGTGGTGTCGTGCCAGAACGAGCGTTCTCAGATTCAAAATAAAGCAACTGCGATGGCAGTACTTCAATCAAAATTGCTCGATAGAAGAAGACAAGAAGAACAAGCAAAAATCGATGCACTTAAAGGTGATAACTCAGGTTCATGGGGTAATCAGATGCGCTCTTATGTTCTCCACCCATATCAATTAGTAAAAGACCTTCGGACTGATTACGAAGTAGGAAATACTGGTGCAGTGCTCGATGGCGATATAGATGATTTCATTGAAGCTGGAATTCGTTGGCGGCGCCAGAATTAATAAATTTTGGCGTTCTTGAGAAATTCCTAAACGTTTTTGCGGATTGCAATTGGCAGAGTTAATTAAGTGCGGTACTGCATCTAAAAGTTTCGAAACACAGAACTTTTCCACGGATTGAACTCGAGATTCCGCGAAATTCGTCATTTTTCAGCGTACTCCCAGCGTTAAATACCGCCGATTCACAAATAACTCTCTAGAATCACTCCAGAAGCTAGCACGGCTGAAAATCAAGCGGCTATCTGTATGGAGCGGGGGTGCGAATTGATTAAGTTTGAGAATGTAAGCAAGACCTACCCAAATCAGGAGCGACCCGCCCTCGATGCGGTAAACCTTGAAGTGGCCAAGGGCGAATTTGTCTTCCTCGTTGGCCTTTCGGGATCTGGTAAATCCACTTTCCTACGTTTGGTCCTAAAAGAAGAAGACCCAACTTACGGAAAAATCTATGTTGCGGGAAAAGACTTAAGCAAACTCTCTAGTTGGAAAGTTCCTGAACTTCGCCGCCAAGTAGGAACGGTCTTCCAGGATTTCCGACTTCTTCCAAATAAAACCGTTTTTGAGAATGTAGCTTTCACCCTTCACGTCCTTGGTTACTCCAAGAAAGAAATTAATCGCGAGGTCCCTGAAGTTTTAGAGCTTGTAGGTCTTGAGGGCTATGGCGATCGCAGGCCCTCTCAACTCTCTGGAGGAGAGCAGCAACGCGTGGCTATTGCGCGAGCTTTCGTTAGCCATCCAGCAATTCTTATCGCCGATGAGCCAACAGGAAATCTTGACCCAACGATGAGCGTGGGCATCATGAAACTCCTCGATCGAATCAATCGCACTGGAACCACTGTTGTCATGGCAACCCATGACAGCGGAATTGTCGACCAGATGCGTAAACGCGTCATTGAAATTGAAAGCGGCCTAGTCGTTCGTGACCAAGTTCGTGGCGTTTACGGGTATAGCGGGTGATGTATCGTCAAAGCTTGACGAGCAGAGTGCGAGTGAAGTTCGCTATTACAGGAAGCAAAAGAGATTAATCGGAGCGGTGTAGGGAAAGGGAGGCGATAGATGCGCGCGGGTTTTGTTTTGTCCGAAGTTGGAATTGGTCTTCGTCGTAACCTCACTATGACTTTTGCCGTAATCGTTACCGTTGCCACCTCACTCTCGCTCCTTGGTTTTGGCTTACTCTCCAATGCACAAGTCGGGGTAATGAAAGATTATTGGTACGACAAAATTGAAGTATCAATTTATCTCTGTGGAGATCTCTCTGAGGCTCCATCATGTTCAGCCGGAAAAATTACAATTCCACAACGAGATCAAATTGAACAAGACCTTAAGGCAATTCCCGTTGTACAAAATGTTTACTATGAATCACAAGCAGATGCCTTTACACGATTTCAAGAGCGATTTAAAGATTCGGCAATTGCACAGAACGTAACTCCAGATCAACTTCCAGAATCCTTTCGCGTGAAATTAAAAGATCCAACGCAATTTGCTGTCATTCAAAGCGCCTTCTCCGGTAGACCTGGCATTGATGTTGTGCAGGATCAACGGGCGATTCTGGAGAAATTCTTCCGATTATTAAATGTACTTCGAAATGGCGCGCTCTTCATTGGATTGATTTCGGTGCTCACTGCCGCGCTACTTATTTCTAATACCATTCGTATCGCTGCTTTCAATCGCCGCCGTGAAACTGGTGTGATGAAACTAGTTGGCGCATCAAGCTTCTCTATTCAACTTCCATTCCTATTGGAGAGTATTTTCGCTGCAGTATTTGGATGGATAGTCGCTTTGGGTTTGCTCTCCGGCTTCAAAGTTCTTATTGATCACCGTGTTGCGCCACTGCTCACCTTTACGCGCTTCTTCGGTTGGAATGCGGTCTGGATAGCTTCACTTCAATTGCTTGGCGTCGGGCTTCTTGTGGCATCGCTTGCATCTCTTGTCACTTTGCGCCGCTTTGTAAAGGTTTAGCAAGCACTTCAGGTTTAAATCGGTTCCATCTATTGGTCCCTCTTTTGCTAGATGACCAACCTACTTAATCGAACTGAAGACTCTGCTTCTAACCCCAAATAACCGCTGTTTTCCTCAAATATTGCCCCAAATCACCGTACTTTCTAAGCCGTAGAATTGCCCTATGAAAAAGTCGCAAATCATGCAAGTGGTAGCGATCGTCGTAGGTTTGATGATCGCCTCCTTTGGCATGGGCTTTTTCTTGAACGGTGACCAGTCATCGGTGGACCAGGCGCTAAAACAAATTTCTACCGAGCAAAAAATCTCTGCTTCTGAATTAGAACGAGCCGCAATTGAAGGAATGCTCCGTGCATCAGGTGATCGTTGGTCGAATTATCGAGATGCATCGCAGGCTTCCGCGGAAAGTGATGAATTAGATGGCCGATATAGTGGCATTGGAATTTGGCTACGGCCAGGTAATGGCGGCGGGACAGAGATTGCTGGAATCAAGTCAGATTCGATCGCTGAACGAGCAGGGTTAAAAATTGGCGATGTTATTGCGCTCATCGATGGCGCCGATTTTTCCTCAGCAAATCTTCCAGCAACGATAGAGGCGCTCCGGGGAGAGCCAGGGTCGATTCTAAAATTGAAAGTTCTTCGCAACGGATTAGAAAATGATTTTGAGCTGGTCCGAGAGAGTTTTAACACATCCGATGTGACTATTAAGCAGCTTGCATCTAATGTAGCACTAATTCGGATTGAAGCATTTAGTGAGAAAGTTGTTTCAGAGGTTGTCAATGGTCTCGCCGAGGTGAAATTTGAAAAAGGAATTGTTATTGATTTACGAAATAATCCCGGTGGTGTACTAAATGTAGCAACAGATTTTACCCAACTCTTTATTCGATCGGGATTAGTAGTCTCTTATGATCGAGGAAGTGGTAAGCGGATTGCCATCGAAGCTGAAAATAAGAACCCAATATCGGTGCCATTAACAATTGTGGTTAACGAAAACACTGCAAGTTCAGCCGAAGTTGTTGCGGGAGCGCTACAGGACCGTAATCGCGCGGTGGTTATTGGAACGCAGACTTTTGGTAAGGGTTCTGTGCAAGAGAGCGTCACTTTGAATAATGGTGCGAGCCTCGAAACTACAGTTGGAAAATTCCGTACCCCTTCTGGCCGTTTCATCGATAAAAAAGGGATTACCCCCGATGTAATCGCATCAGAGCGGGAATCGATGAGGCGAAGTATTGAAATTCTTCAGGCTCTTAACGCCATCAACGACCCAGTAAAGGGGAGTTGATTATGAAGGAGAGCGGTAAAAAGATAATCGCGCAAAATAAGAAAGCGCGCCATGATTACTCTATTGAAGATGTCTTTGAATGTGGCATCGCTCTCTCGGGCACGGAAGTGAAATCACTTCGCGCTGGTCGAGCCTCTCTCGTTGATGGTTTTGCCATGTTTGACGAAGGGGAGCTCTGGCTTCAGGGCGTTCATATTCCGGAGTACTTCGAAGGCACATGGAATAACCATCCACCGCGCCGCAATCGAAAACTCCTTATGCATAAGCGTGAACTTACGCGTCTGCTTGGACGCGTTAAAGAAGGTGGTGTGACGCTGATACCGCTCTCTCTTTACTTCACCAATGGAAAAGTGAAAGTCGAGTTGGCACTTGCTCGTGGAAAGAAGGCGCATGACAAACGTGAGTCGCTCAAGGAACGCGAGGCGGGCAGAGATATCGCCCGCGCGCTCTCTGCTAAAAATCGCGGAGAGTAACGACTGATTTGCTAAGGGGGGGGCTACCTGCGCTCTCTGATAAAAATCCTGGAGAGTAACAACTGATTTGCTAAGGGGGGCTACCTGCGCTCTCTGATAAAAATCGTGGAGAGTATTTTTCGATGAAGCGCTCGGTTCTTTCGGCGTTTTTTGTCAGAAAATGCAGCGAATGACCCTTTACATAAAGGAATTTTTGATCTGCTTTATCCGTTGTAGACTATGACGATAACTACATAGTGGAAAAGCTTCTTTTCCACTGAGTGACAGATTTGGTGAGTGATTTCACCAAATCATCAACTTGGGGGTGAACGGTCTCGACTTCGTTGGTTGAGCTAGGGGAAGCGGGCAGAGGAAGCCGGAATGATCTCTTTAACCACATCCGCGCAAACAATCAAGCGCCAGTAAAACTGCCGCTGATTACGCCCTCGCTGCATAAGCGAGCCTCGTAATCCGTTAGCCCAGGTTTGCTCTCGCCCTGGAATCTAGCGTCGCTAGAGAGCTGACTTTCTCTGAGTGTTATGGATCAGAGACGGGAACACTCTCTATAACTGAGTCTGTCGATTACTTGTGTGTATGAGAATCGGGACTGAGAAAGCGTTAAACACACTACGCCCGTAGAAGCCCTACTTCAGTTGCGAAGGACCCGGGTTCGATTCCCGGCACCTCCACGTCCCCTATGAAATCCGTGCCCACCAATGAGAGCTACTTGTGTGCGAGCCAGGAAATGTCGCTCCACCACATTCTTCCTGGGCGAATCTAGAAATGGCTCGTCGACTCTGGAATTGCCAGGTATCCCGTCTTACAGTTAATCCATGAGAATGGCAGCGCGCCTCCGTGGAATCGGTCGGATGGTTGCGACATTTCTCTTAGTTATCGCACTCCCTATTTCAGCTATTTCAGTTAGCACTTCTGCGACTGCTGCGTCCTCTGATGACCCAAAAACTTTTTTGCTGCCAGCGACTAATGGATTGAATGGCTCAACTGGGATAAGCGTTATCTTTGATGATTCACAGGCAGCATTGAGTTACGCCTCAGGTCTTGGGGATACAAATGTCAATTCCAATCCTGATGGTACCCAAGCGATAGGCGCAAAGCTCTATTGCAAGAATCTTCAGGATTCTGCTTGTGCGAAAACAACTAATTTCAGCGTCTTTGCTATCTTGCAGCCTTGCAAATCTGAAAATGATCTCTATTGCATAAGCGATGTTTATGCCAATACTCCGGCCGGGAAAGTATCTGGAAAGTTTCAAGAAAATCTTCCCGCAGCAGGACCAACGGATTTTGTGGGCGATAGCTCTCTGGGATTACCAACAGGCGGACCACCCTCTATCTGGCAAATTCCTGGAGTGAAGAATTCTTCTGGCGCAGATACGTACACTCTATTTGTATCGACTCGGGGTAAGGGCGCACGTTCATCTACTGCTTCACAGCCCACCTTTCAATTTAATGAATACACCGTTGCTATGTATGCGACTTCGATGAAGAGCGGCACTTATCAATTGGTCACAGCAGAAGGAAGTGGGTTAGATGCCATTGTTGGTGGGGGATGCGCGACAAATAGCGAGAGTAAATGCGCTCTTCGTGAATCCTTCCCCATGGATGGCACTTCTTTTGGGGTTACTATCCGTTTTCCTAAAGCGCCCTCCAACTGGTTCTATGGTCGATTAAGTAAGCCAATTTTCGCACTGAACAAATCAACTTCGGGAAACTCTGTCCTACTTGATGTTTCGGGAGAGCCAGTGGCAGTTCCGGTGCTGTATGGAAAGAGTCCATGGAGCGCGCTCTCTGCAAATCTTCAAAAGTACTATATAGGTGGATTCCCAAGCGTGGGCAAGATCTATGGAGTGTCAGACCCTAATCAATGGGATGCAACCCACCTTGCAAGTAGTAGAGATTTTGAGGTCTTGAAAGAGTGGATACCGATTGTGAAAGATACCGCGGTAGCGCTCACAACTCAGTGGTATTTCAAAGCATCGAATGAGGGTTCCGACCCCCGCTTTAATTCCACTGGTGATCAAGTGGATGGAATTGTCACCAGTAATGCAACTGCATATGTACCGGGGCCACCAACGTTTAATCAGCAAACGCAATCTCTCGAATATCAAGTAGGTGCACCGCACTTAACTCCTTCTGGGGCAACATTTCGCGGCTCTTACGATTTAACAATTCGCGCTGATGCTGCCCGTGCGATTTATGGCTTTGCTAAGAATGTACCGGTCAAAGCAACCGTTTCTATTGTGAGCGAGAATGGTCAAGAAATCGCCGCCCAAGAGCAAGTGGGGGAGAAAGATGGTTGGTTCTTCCTCCGCGCTGAGAATTTCACCTTCTCTTCGCCTAAGTTACGCGTGAAACTTACTCAAAGTGGTGGGACAAATAACGGCAACAATTCTGGTGGGAATAATAGCGGTAGTAGTAATGGCAATAATCAGGGTAATTATTCCGACACCGTTAAATGTGATGGTACTGGAAAGTGTTGCGATGCCAGCGGTAAGTGCACTACCGGAAATCCGGTAGGGAATAACAATTCAGGAAGTTCCAAGAGCGCTGCAGCTCCTAAAACATATATTCTCAAATGTAGCGCTAAGGGCGGTAAGACGTGGGTTGCTCGTGGAACAAATCCACAATGTCCCAAAGGATACAAGCAGGTTTCAAAGACTTTGGCTAAATAAAATTTGGCTAACTAAAAGCAGATATATAACATACGTGTGTAAAACTTGTTATGCGACCTCATGAATCGGGCGAGCAGGAAGAAAATATTCTCGCCCAAAAGGTGATGTCCAGGTGCATGAACCATCGGCGTTGCTACTGATTTTCCAACCACCATGTGTTTTAAGCCTGTGATGCCTTCTGCAAAGTGCGCCAAGATTTTCTGGGTTTGTCTCGCCACCTTTATCCCATGGAATCGCATGGTCTATATCGCTTAACTCTGCAGATCGGCGACAACCTGGAAAACGACAGGTTTTATCCCGGGCATTTATAAAATCAACGAGTGCATCGGGAGGTTGATATCTCTCTCGGCCACATTCGAGCAACTCTCCACTTATCGGATCTGTAACAAATCGTCGCCATTGATTGGAAGTTGCAAGCTCGCGAGCGAGTGAGGCAGGAATTGCACCGTACCCACTCAACTCTGCGGGATTATCTGCAAGGCCAAGAAGGGTTGGTAGATCGACGATGACATTTATAGTCATCGCTGACTTTTTCGGGAGAGTTTTTTCTGATGAGGTAGAGGCATCTGATTGAGGAGTATTGGTTTGAGCGCCGTTTCCTGAGGTAGAACTGCTCGTAGTTGAACTACCTGAGATAGAACTGCTCGTAGTTGAACTACCTGAGATAGAGCTGTTAGTAATTGAGCTACCCATACTCGAACTACCTAGGCGAGCAGCGTGATTAATTCCAATATCCGCTCGCGTTAGTAATTCGACGAATGTATCGGCTCGTCGTTGATCTGCGCTCTTCGACAAATCTTTAACTTCAGAGATTCTTTTCTCGAGGGAGCGCATGATTAAACGCGCATCAGGCGCAGTGAGCAGCGCTGAAATAGTCGACATACCATCGCGCTCTGGATAGCAAATAACCTTGCGCTCTTCTCGGGCGCTCTTAAACCTCTCTTCAAGTTCCTGTGGTGATGCTTGGGCAACAGCCTTGCGAATAGCAACGGCAATCTGATTGGGTGTTGAGAATTCAGCGCTGGCAAGCGCCTTTGCTTCAATCTTCGCAATCACAGCTTTATCAGCGCCACCGTAAATAAGTGGAGCGCTCTCGCGAGCGATTACATTGGCATGTGCAGTAGAGATCACACCTTCAGCGAGAGCGCGAGTTGTATCAGGAAGATGATGAACCAAAAGATTTGCAGTATCGATTCGATGTTGTGCAGTGTTTGGGCTGATGCGCAGTGCAGCGGCTATCTCTTCACGCTCTTGATCGTTAAGTTCGGAGGTAATTGCACTTCCGTTTGCGCCATAACCTTCAAAAGCTCCACCTGATAGCGCCCCTGGCTGATCTAGCGAGATGAGGTAGGTGACCTCGTTGATGTGCGAGGTGAGCCAGGAGAGGTGCCTTTCAAGGGCGGTAAGGAGTTCAACTCGACCGTCAGGGGTCAGTTCGTAGCGAGCGAGCGAGGTTAACTCGAGCAAATTCTGCGCGCTCGGACGAGCAATCTTGATTTCGCTGACGCGCTGATCGAGAGAATTCATGTGGGGAATAGTTCTCGATTGGTCTGACAAAGAGAGAAGGAACTGACATCGCTTGTTGATAACGAGTAAAAATTTGGGAATGCACCAGCTCAGATGTTGGTTATATAGTTCTCAAAGGTTGAACTTTCAACCTTATGAAGGAGATGTAGCGATGCCCGCGGTAACAGTCCCCGATATCACTGTCCTTCCTCGAATCGATGCCCCTATCAATCAGAGCAGCTCTAGTAGCGCGAGCGCAGCTCGCCCTCGGACCGTGAAGCAGATAACGACCGCCCCACAAGGCTTTGAGGGCGAAGGCTTCCCAGTTCGCCGCGCCTTTGCCGGCATCGATCTCACCGAACTCGACCCATTCATTCACCTCGATCAAATGGGTGAAGTGGAATATGCACCGGGTGAACCAAAGGGAACTCCATGGCACCCGCATCGTGGTTTTGAAACCGTCACTTACATCATCGATGGAATTTTTGATCACATGGATAGCAATGGCGGCGGCGGCACCATCACCAATGGCGATACCCAATGGATGACAGCGGGCGCTGGAATCCTCCATATCGAAACTCCACCCGAGCATTTAGTTGTCAGCGGTGGTCTCTTCCACGGATTCCAACTATGGGTCAATCTTCCAAAAGCGCAGAAGTGGGCGCCACCTGCATATCAAGATGTCCGTGCCAACGATGTTGCGCTCCTTGCCTCACACGATGGCGGCGCACTCCTTCGCGTTATCGCTGGCGAAGTAGCGGGGCATAACGGTCCAGGGCGCACTCGCACTCCTATTACTTTGATTCACGCAACGCTCTCACCCGGTGCGCAACTTCGCTTACCGTGGCGCCAAGACTTTAATGCGCTTGCTTACACTCTCAATGGCTTCGGCTCGATGGGATTAGAACGTCGCCCAGTGAAGTCAGGGCAAATGACAGTCTTCGGCCCCGGTGACTCGATCATCATCTCAGCAGATGACAAACAAGAGTCTCGATTGCCGCAGATGGATGTATTTATTCTCGGTGGCGAACCCATCAAAGAACCTGTTGCTTGGATGGGTCCATTTGTTATGAACACTAAGAGCGAAGTGCTCCAAGCTTTCGAAGATTTTCAGAGCGGAAAGTTGGGGCGCATCCCTTCCATTAAGCGACCAAGTGATATCCATAAGATTCACGGCACGCCAGACGAGATTCAAGAGTCTTAATAAATTACTATTACTGAAAATCTCTATAATTAAAGGGCTTTTAACGCGCTGACAACTTTAGTGAGCGAAGCCTTTGCATCACCGAAGAGCAACGTGGTCTTTGGATCGTATAAGAGTTCATTTTCGATACCAGCAAAACCAGGGCGCATCGAACGCTTTAAGAAGATGATATTTCCCGACTGTTGTACATCAAGAATTGGCATGCCATAAATCGGACATCCTGGAGTCGTCTTCGCTGCAGGATTCACCACATCATTTGCGCCAATAACAATCGAAACATCAGTTTGCGGGAAGGTTGGATTGATCTCATCCATCTCCACTAATTGTTCATAAGGAACATTCGCCTCAGCAAGAAGCACGTTCATATGTCCTGGCATACGACCAGCGACCGGGTGGATGCCGTAGGCAACATCAATCCCTTTTGCAGTTAATAAATCAGCAAGTTCGCGAACTGTATGTTGCGCCTGAGCAACTGCTAGACCAAATCCAGGGACGATAACTACGCGTCGCGCATAATTAAGTAAAATCGCAACATCTTCGGCAGATCCAGATTTCACTGGTCGAGAATCTGCTTCGCCCGCGGCGCTCGCCGTTGCGGTAAAGGCGCCAAAGAGAGTGCCAAAGAGTGAGCGACCCATCGCTTCAGCCATCAATCGAGTGAGAATCGTTCCGGAGGCGCCAACAAGCGTTCCAGCGACAATCAAGAGCGTCGCTTCAAGTACATATCCGCTCGCGGCAACAGTGAGACCAGTAAATGCATTGAGAAGTGAGATGACAATCGGAACATCCGCGCCACCAACTGGGAGGACAAAGAGCACACCAAAGAGCGCTGAGAGCGCCATGAGAACGAGCACTGACGTGGTATCAGCTGCTGAATACACCCAGACGCTGCAGGCAATAATCGCCGCTAAATTTCCAGCAATAATGAAACGGCCACCAGGGAAGATAACTGGGCGAGTGGTCATCAACTCTTGCAACTTCAAGAAGGTAATAATCGAGCCGGTAAATGAGGTAGTACCGACAACCACAGTAAAGATTGTCGCAATAAGAACTGCGGCAGTGATTGGCGCACCATTCCCTGCAGCCTCTTCACCTAGCTTTAAATATTCGACGATTGCTACTAGGGCAGCAGCGCCACCACCGACGCCATTAAAGAGCGCAACAAGTTGCGGCATCTGAGTGAGCTGCACTTTCCGTGCGGCTGGAACACCAATGACCAGACCAACGAGAATCGCAAGAAGAATTAACGGCAGATTCTTCACTGGCAGTTGATCTCCGTAAAAGAAGACCACCAACGTTGCGATAGTAGCACCCGCAGCGCCGATGAGATTACCGCGACGAGCCGTCTTCGGATGCGAAAGACCTTTAAGTGCGAGAATAAAACAGATTGCAGCAACTAAGCCAATGAGGTCATAGAGATTTCGACTCATCTATTTCACCTCATCACTTTTCGGCGCCAGTGATTTCTTTGGTTTAAACATCTCAAGCATTCGATCGGTAACAACAAAGCCACCAACCATGTTGATAGTCGCTAACACAATCGCAACTAACGAAAGGCTTAATTGGAGAGCGTTATCGCTATGCGATGCCACGATTATCGCGCCGACAAGAATCACGCCGTGAATAGCGTTGGCGCCACTCATTAATGGAGTATGGAGCGTAGATGAAACCTTGGAGACCACTTCAAAGCCAACAAATACTGCAAGAACAAAGATTGAAATAAGCGCTAATCCGCTACTCATCGGGAACCTCCACTTGATCCAGCGCCAGAATTAGCGAGTGCCGCTTTTGCGCCCTCATGGCGCACTTCCCCTTGATGCGTCACTGCGCTTGCCGCAATAATTTCATCATCAAAATCAAGATGTAATGAGCTCTTATTCGCGCCACTAGCATCGCTCTCACTCTTGACCATTAACATCAGCAAATTCATACAATTTTTTGCAAAGAGCTGTGAGGCGTGGAAGGGAAGTTGGCTTGGCACATCTTTCCCACCCCAAATCCGAACACCGTTTTTCTCTACAATCTCACCAGGTTTTGAGCCAGCAACATTGCCACCGCTCTCCGCAGCGAGATCAACAATCACCGAGCCCACCTTCATCGCCGCAACCATCTCTTCAGTAACTAATTGAGGAGCAGGGCGACCAGGTACCGCAGCGGTGGTAATAACGACATCCGCACTTGCCAGATATGGAGTGAGTAGTTCGCGTTGTTTCGCCGCGCGCTCTTCAGACATCTCGCGGGCATAACCACCAGCGCCTTCAAGCGCTTCTAATTTCAAATCAATAAATGTTGCACCCATTGAGCGCACTTCATCAGCCGATGCTGGGCGAACATCATAAGCAGAGACAACCGCACCCAAACGCCTTGATGTTGCAATCGCTTGCAATCCAGCAACACCAGCGCCAAGAACGACAACATTGGCAGGCGTAACAGTTCCGGCAGCGGTCATCAATAGTGGAAAGAATCGTGGTGATAGATCTGCAGCAACAAGCGCTGCTCGGTAACCAGCGCAGAGCGCTTGAGAGGTAAGCGCATCCATAGATTGCGCACGAGAAATCCGGGGCACTAGTTCTAGTGAGAATGCAGTGGCGCCCGCCTTCACCGCTGCCGAAATGGAATCAAGAGATTGGTTGGGCGAAAGGAAGGAGATTGTTATTGCTCCCTTTTTTACCGAGGCAAATTGCTCAGGCGACAGTGGGTTGACCGAGAGAATGACATCGGCCTTACTCATTTCGGATGCGCTAACTATTTCTGCGCCTGCAGCAGAGAGCGCGCCATCATCTGCAAGTGCGTGAGCTCCTGCGCCCTTCTCTACGGAAACTGTAAAACCAGCGCGAATATATTTCGACACTACATCAGGAACTACTGCCACTCTGCGCTCTCCTGCTCTGCCTTCGCGCGCCACAAAGATATGCATAATCACCTTCCTGAACTGGTGTCGGGGAGAGTAAGACTTGGTTATTTCCCTTGTAAATCTTTGTTGATTAAATGGTAGAGCACAGCCTGGATAGTTGTCCTTCGATGATAGGCCTGGCGCCAAACTACCGACTTCGGCCCATCGATTACCTCAGCTGCGACCTCTTCTCCACGGTGTGCTGGTAGGCAATGCATAAATATGGAGTCTGGAGCGGTGAGGTTTAGGATTTTTTCCGTCACAGCAAAGCTAGCGAGATCACGTAATTTCTCCGCGCGCACGCTCTCAGGATCGCCCATAGACATCCAGACATCGGTGTAAAGAACGCTCGCGCCACGTGCAGCGCTCTCTGGATCATGGGAAATTTCAATGGTGCCACCGTGAGCAGCGGCAAGTGCTTTTGCACGTTCAACAACGCTATTTTCAGGCGCCCATTTTCCAGGAGGAGTGGCAATCGTTACATGAGCGCCTAGCGTTGCACCCATTAACATCCAGGCGTTTGCCATGTTATTTCCATCGCCAAGGTAAGTGAATTTTCTACCAGATATTTTCTTTCCAAAGATCTCGCGAATAGTCACCCAATCAGCAAGAAGTTGTGTTGGGTGATCAACATCTGTGAGCGCGTTAACAACTGGAATGCTTGCCCACTTTGCAAACTCTGTTACATCACTCTGCGCATAGGTGCGGATGATAAATGCCTTGGCAAATGCGCTGACAATTCGGGCGGTATCGGCGATGGTCTCACCTCGACCAATTTGGAGTTCATCACCGCGGACGAATATCGGCGTGCCCCCTAAGTGAGCAACTGCCGTCTCTGACGCTAAACGCGTACGGGTTGATGCCTTATTCATATAGATCACGACGCTCTCACCAGCGAGAAAGCTAGATTCTGAGAGGGGCTTTACGGTAAAGCGCGCTGAAGTCTCTAATAGAAGTTCGAGGTCATCTCGAGAGAGCGCATCCGAGCTGACCAGGTCTTTCAGGGGTCCGCCGTTGCCTGTCATAAGGAGAAGGGTACGCCTGCACGCTCTAGGCTTGCGCCATCGGGCACGGCGGCAGGGTGATTGCAACAGGAAATAGCGGAAAATCCAGAGAAGCGAGAGAAGCGAGAGAAGCGAGAGAAGCGAGAGGAGTAAATCGTGGGAATTCGGGAGCGCTTCGGTTCACTTATCGATAGCGCGCCAAAAACCAAGCACACGGGAAATGATGACGGCGATCATGAGCGATTCTCTCACTATGCGGATAAAGCGAAGATAGTTGAATCCGCCGTAACGGGAAAAGCTATCCGCGCACTCTGCGGAAAGAAATGGATACCAACGCGTGATCCGCAAAATTTTCCAGTGTGTCCAACATGCAAAGAGATTTACAGTCGTTTAAAGCAGTAATACTCATATCATGTCTAAGGTGAGACTGGTGAAGGTAAAACTCGTAGCACTGATCTCTTCAATTCTCTATTCCATCTTTCTGATCAGCGCGAATCCTGCAGCAGCGATAGATCCCACGCCTGCGCCAACGATGTCTCCAACTCCAGTGACTACCTCTAGTTCCGTAGCTCCAATCGCACCAGTAATCCCACTAGGTAATAAGCCTGCCCGAAAAATATTTTCCGGTTGGATTCCCTATTACAGCGTTCGCGCTGGCGTTGCACGTGCTACAGCGTACAAAGAGATGATTAACGAAGTCTCGCCATTTTGGTATTCCTTGACTAGTTCAAAAACAATTAAGAATCAATTCACTAGTGCCAATCCTTCACTAAAGATGGCTGAGCAGGTTGAGGTACTTCGATCGCAGAGAATGAAAATACTTCCGGCGCTAACAGATAGCACGGAGAAGTTGGTACTATCTGGATACCTTGCCAAAGAGAGCAGCCGTAAAGAAGTTGTTTCGACAATCACTAATTTAGTTCTAACCAATAACTTTGATGGTATTGATCTTGACCTTGAGGGATTTGCATTCGTCGATGGAACATCGTCGTGGAGTAAAACAATTCCGTTATGGACGACTTTTATTACTGATCTGTCCGCAAGTCTTCATGCAAATAATAAATTATTGTCAGTAACCACACCGGTGCTTTTTGATCCTGCAAGTGGCAGGAAAGGCTCCTATTATGTCTATAACTGGGAGGGGATTGCTCCTTACATAGATCGCCTCCGAATCATGACCTACGACTACTCTGTTGGTAAGCCCGGGCCAATTGGCCCCCTGGAGTGGAGCGAGGCGGCTCTTAAATATGCAATCTCTGTGATGCCCGCGTCAAAAGTTTGGGTCGGTATTCCTGGATATGGCAGAGATTGGATTACAAAAGTTGCCGGCACCTGCCCAAAGAATGTCGCAACATTAATTAAGGCTGGCGCGAAAGCTGCCGTCTTTGATGCTGCGAAGGGAAATGATTTAGCCCTCTCTTATGGTACAACTCCGATTTACGACGAAGTGCGTGGCGAAGTTACCTTCACTTATCAAAAGACTTATAACGGTGTGAATGGATCTGGTGAGCCGGTCTCATGTACCGCAACTCGCGTTGCGTGGTATCAAGATAGAAGAGCGTACCTAGCGCGAGCAGAATTTATTTCAGAATATCGAATTGGCGGCATTGTTCAATGGACCCTAAGTCAAGCCAGTGATGATGCGATTAATGGAATTTTAGATTTTGCACGGACCATCGGACCTGATGTAGTGATTGGCACAATTAAAGATCCCGAATTAATTACCAATTACGGAGCTACTCAGCGGCTCACCGCGCTCTTTTCCTTAAAGGATAAGAGTCCAATTGAAAATCTCGATGTGATCTTCCAATTTAGAAGGCAAGAGGGCGATCCTTGGAGCGAGTTAACAACTGTTAAAACTTCAAAAGATGGGGCCGCCGATGTTGATTTAGTCGTTGGCGGATCTCTAGCTTTTCGCGCAATCACACTGGAGAGTTGGGAGCGAATGGCAAGTGAAACTGAAGTTGGCACGATAAAAGTAACCAGGACTCTCTCAGTGCAAGCGCCAACTAGTATCCAGCGAGGTAAACCACTCGAAATCTTGGCGCAAGTAGTCCCCCGCGAGGGAGAAGTTACCCTCCTGGTGAAATCGGGCAATAGCTGGCGAGAGCTCGATTCAGGGAATGTTTCCGACCTCAATGGTGGCCACCTCTTTATCTTGTACCCCAAAGAGCGTGGGTTTATGACCTTCAGAGTTACCGTTTCGGCGAGCGAAAAATACAATAGCTCTAAAGGAGAACCATTTACGGTTCTTGTTAGATAAGGCGTGGGGGTGCGATGAAATTTACGCACAGAAATACTTACTCTCGCCAGGCGACTGTGAGTACAGCAGATACCGAAGTTACTCCTTCAGATTCTGTAGAGGATTTCCTTCGCACGCTTAGCGACAAAGTTTGGATAACAATTGTTTGGGACGATCCCATTAATTTAATGTCATATGTGACCCATGTGTTCATGGTTGTTTTTGGATACTCACGAGCTAAATCGCATGAACTCATGCTTAAAGTTCATAATGAAGGTAAAGCGGTGGTTAGTTCTGGAACTCGTGAAGAGATGGAACATGATGTGGCGATGCTCCACGAGTACGGCCTCTGGGCCACCTTGCAGAAAAGCGAATAGGCTGATGGGACGAGGATGAGTGGATTTTCTCGAAAACGAAATGGTGAAATCCTTGCTACCTTCTCACATTACGAAGGCGCGATTCTTAAAAGCCTTACCGAGCAAATTCTCGAACTTCTTGGCGAAGGCGATGCTCCCGCCGACCCACTTCTTGCAGTCGTAGGAATTTCAAGTAATGACTCATTGCCGGAGGATCCCGTGCTAGCTCGCCTTTTACCAGATGCCTATAAAGATGAAAGAGATGCCGCAGAGTTTCGCCGCTATACCGAACATAGCGCTCGCGAGAAAAAGCGCGCCCACGCACATGCTATACGCAATATTTTGATGGACAACATGGGTGATCATTCGTTGGATTTAACAAAACCAGGGCTAAATAAAAGGGAAGAGCTCCACTTCATTCTTCCTGAAGATAAAGCACAAATGTGGCTTATGGGGTTAAATGATATGCGCCTTGCTTTAGGTACTCGCTTAAATGTTACGCCAGATGCGCAAGAGAGATTTGCAGCGATGAGCGATGAGAGCCCGGATAAGGGAATTTATAATTTATTTGCTTGGCTTGGTTGGTTACAAGAAATCTTACTTGATTTACTCTTACCAAATTAATGCGTAATAAAAGATTGAATTGTTAGAGAAAGAATTTGCTTAAGGTTAGATCATCTCGGTTGATAACCAGTAGTGAATTATTTTCGAGAGGAGTCCAACCAATTTGCGGCCACCCGCTTGATGCAATTCTAAATATTCCATCAGATATTTGATATTGAAGTTGATAGTAATCGGAGGGTTGCCCCGCAGGAATCTTCGAGCTATTAAATCGAGAAATAACAATTAATTCATCGGGAGTAAGTAACATTGCATTCATACTCGAATACGTGCAATTAGAGTCAATAATTTTGCTTACAGATTTCATTCCATCGAGCAAACCATGGTGATCGATTTCAGTGAGAAGGAGAAAAAAATACCGTTCACTGTCGGTATCACCAGCTCTAATCTCGTTTAGCTCTTGACGTATATATCGATCTAAATTCTCGCGAGGTCTGATATCTCCGTTATGGATAAAAACATATTGACCATGAACGAATGGGTGGGTGTTTTCATCGCAATTCGCTAAGCCTGAAGTTGCCCATCTCAGATGAAGCAGGCCACCATTGCCGTGCATCTGTCCCAGGTGTTCTTGGAATTTCGGACTGCCTTGGGCCATTTCTGGGGCTCGCGCGAGGAGTACTTGAGGCTGGTGGGCGCCAGTCATGGCGATACCCCAACCATCCTTATGGAAGCTCGAGAGCGCCACAAAATCGGAGAAATTCTCGCCAACAGCCTCTGGGAAAGCCAAAGTATTGGAGGACACGAACGCCATTAACCGACACATTTCGAGGAAATACCTCTTCCCTAAGAGGACACTTTGGATTAGTAATAGTACCCGGCATTCTCTCCAAAACTCTGCCGGTCAACTACATAGGGGGTAGTTAGTGAACATACAGCACCACGCTGACGATGAGCGCCGATTAGCAGCTCTAGGTTACAAGCAAGAACTCAGCAGAACTTGGAGCGGATTTTCCAATTTCGCAATCTCCTTTTCAATCATTTCCATACTCGCCGGATGTTTTACAACATTTGCTCAGGCATGGAATAACGGGGGACCAGTAGCCATTTCAATTGGATGGCCGCTGATTGCGGCATTCATTCTGATAATTGGGTTTTGCATGTCAGAACTTGCATCCGCCTATCCAACGTCGGGAGGAATTTACTGGTGGGCTTCTAAACTTGGCGGTGCAAAAGCGGGTTTTTATACCGGCTGGTTAAACTTAATTGGGTTGGTTTCTGTTACTGCATCCGTTGGGTACGGTGCCGCAAGTTTCTTAAATATTATTTTGGGATCTTTCTTTCCCGATTACAGCACCAGTTTTATGGGCGGCGATTACATCAAGCAACAGTTTGTGCTGTTTTTAATCATCATAGCTATAGTCACGCTGATTAATATTTTCTCAAGCCAACTCCTTGCAGTTGTGAACAATATTTCTGTTTGGTGGCATGTCATTGGCGCGGTTGTCGTGGTTGGAATTCTCGTCTTTGTGCCTGACAATCATCAAACAACGAAGTGGGTGTTCACCACGCAAATCAATCAATCTGGATTTAACAATTACTGGTTCTATGTTTTGCCACTGGGTTTCTTGCTCACTCAGTACACCATTACGGGCTTTGATGCTTCCGCTCACCTCTCGGAAGAGACAAAAGGCGCCCACATGTCTGCCGCTCGAGGAATTTGGCAATCCATTTTCTATTCCGCAATTGGCGGCTACATACTCTTGCTCGCCTTTTTATTTGCTGCAACTAAAGTGGATGACATAAGTTCATTCGATCCAAAAGTTAACCCATTTGGTGGCGGATCAATAATTATGTTGCTTTACTCTGCTCTCGGTGGCGGTGCGGCATTTAAGTTGGTCATGGTTATCACTACCGCAGGGCAACTATTCTGCGTGACTGCCTGCCTTACATCATGCTCACGCATGGTCTTTGCCTTTTCTCGTGATGGTGCAGTCCCTGGACATAAGTCCTGGCGCAAGGTCACAAACAATGGCACACCAAAGAACGCAGTACTAATTTCTTCAGCACTAGGAATTATCCTCACTCTTCCTGCACTCTGGAAAAGTCCAACGGGTGCGCCAACTGCATTCTATGCAATCGTCTCTGTATGTGTGATTAGTCTTTATTTAGCATTTCTTATTCCAATCTACCTTCGCTTGAAAGCTGGAGATAGTTTTAAAACGGGAGAGTGGACGTTGGGAAAGAAATATAAGTGGATGTGCACTGTTGCAGTCGCAGAGATTGCAATCATTTCAATCTACTTTATCCTTCCATTTGCACCTGCTGGCACGCCAGGAAATAAAGACTTCACGTGGACTGCTGTTAATTACGCGCCACTTGTGACAGGCGGCGCCTTGGTACTCCTTTGGATTTGGTGGCACCTTTCAGTAAAGAAATGGTTTACTGGTCCAAAGTCAAATCTCTAACGCACACTAAGTTACAGATCCAAAGAAGTAAATTAGTAGTGAGGAACCCCATCAATTAGCTGATGGGGTTCCTTTTATTTTCTGGTCGTGGAATACTTCGGAATATGACGTCTTTATCTGTTGAAGAACTTCGAGCTGCCGTGGCCTCTGGCACCATTGATACCGTAGTTGTGGCAATGACCGATATGCAGGGAAGACTTGTCGGAAAACGTATTCATGGCTCTTACTTCATTGACGAAGTGCTTCATCATGGGACTGAAGGCTGCAATTATCTTTTAGCTGTTGATGTTGATATGAATACTGTCTCTGGTTATGAAATGTCCTCATGGGAAGCTGGATACGCTGATTTTGCGCTACACCCTGATCTTTCTACATTACGTCGCATACCTTGGCAAGAGGGAGCTGCATTAGTGCTTTGCGATGTGCTCTGGCTGGACGGGCAAGATGTCGTGGCATCTCCGCGCCAAATTTTGCGTAAACAGATCACCGCTCTTCATCAGAGCGGCATGAAGGCCTTGGTCGGGACTGAACTCGAGTTTATTCTTTTTAATAATTCATATGAAGATGCTTGGCAGAGAGGGTATCGAGAATTAACGCCATCCAATTTATATAACGTGGATTATTCAATCTTAGGCGGATCTCGGGTTGAGCCAATTCTTCGAGCCATCAGACTCGGTATGGCAGGCGCTGGAATGACTGTGGAATCCGCAAAGGGTGAATGTAATTTTGGTCAGCATGAAATTGCTTTCAAGTACGCCGAAGCCTTAACTTCTTGTGATAACCACTCGATTTACAAAAATGGTGCGAAAGAAATTGCATCTCAGTTCGGACAACTCTCATATGCATGTTTCTTTTCGTGGACTTGCTGACCAGCTTGTAATGTGCGATGAGAAGGATGAGGTCCATGGCTTAAGTGATTTGGGGCGATCTTTTATAGCGGGCCAACTAGCTCATGCCAGAGAGTTAACTCTTATGTTTGCGCCGAATATCAACTCGTATAAACGATTTATTGAGGGATCTTTTGCACCTACTGCAATTAGGTGGGGGCGGGATAACCGAACCTGCGCTTTTCGTTTAGTAGGACGGGGGCCAAGTCTTCGCCTCGAGAATCGCATACCTGGCGGTGACGTAAATCCTTACCTGGCTATCGCAGGAATTATCGCTGCTGGGCTCGACGGAATAAATAAAAAATTAACTCTAGAAAGCGCATTTGAAGGCAATGCATATGTTTCTGATTCTCTTCGGGTGCCAAGCACCATGCAAGAATCCCTCGCTTTATGGAGTGAGTCAGAATGGATTCGAGAGGTTTTCGGGGCGAAAGTGCAAGATCATTATTCGAACATGGCTAAAGTTGAGCTCGCCGCGTTTAATCGCTCCGTCACAGACTGGGAGCGATACCGAAACTTTGAAAGGTTCTAATGGAGAAATTTCAAGTTATTAATCCAGCTGATGAAACAGTTGTAACGTCAATAGAACTAACCTCTCTAGAAGAAACTGACCGAGCAATTAATCGCGCTCATGCTGCATTTCCAAAATGGCGAGCTATTCCACCAGGAGAGCGCGCCGAATTGCTCCGAAATTTTGCACGAAATGTTGAAGCGCACAAATTAGAGTTAGCAGATTTGGAAATTAAAAATTCTGGTCACACTCGTGGTAATGCTTTGTGGGAAGTTGGAAATGTTGTCAATACCCTCAATTATTACTCAGCAGCACCTGAACGATTGTTCGGCAAACAAATTCCGGTACCAAATGGTGTGGATATAACTTTTAAAGAACCTATAGGCGTGGTTGGAGTTATCGTCCCATGGAATTTTCCGATGCCAATCGCAGGCTGGGGTTTTGCCCCTGCGCTTGCTGCCGGAAACACTGTGGTCCTCAAACCTGCCGAATACACGCCACTAACTGCGATCAAACTTGTGGAGATAGCTCAAAAATCAGGAATCCCAGCAGATGTATTTCAAGTGCTACCCGGCAAAGGAAGCGTTGTGGGAAATCGATTTGTCACTCATCCGTTGGTACGCAAAATCGTTTTCACTGGATCAACTGCAGTAGGGCAACAGATAATGTCTGGCTGTGCAGACCAAATTAAACGGGTCACTCTTGAGTTGGGTGGTAAAAACGCAAATATTATTTTTGCAGATGCCGATATCGAGCGGGCTGCGTCTGCGGCACCGTATGCAGTTTTTGATAATGCCGGTCAGGATTGTTGCGCGCGCACCCGCATCTTGGTACAAAAATCTGTATTCGATAACTTTATGGCGCATTTTGAAAGAGCAGTTAAGGCAGTTCGTGTTGAAGATCCAAATTTGGAGACTGCCGAAATGGGGCCCCTTATCTCAAAGAAACAATTAGAGACGGTGCAAAGTTATCTCGACGAGCCTGTTGCATTTACAGGCACTTCTCCGCAGGGAAAAGGGTTCTGGATGGCGCCAACAGTTCTATTACCGAAAAATACCCAAGCCAGATCATGGCAAGAGGAAGTTTTCGGTCCAGTAGTTTCGGTACTTCCTTTTGACAATGAAGCTGACGCAATTGAAAAAGCAAATGATACTGAGTATGGATTATCTGGTTCGATCTGGTCCAATGATATTGGCCGTGCGCTTCGCGTC
>RFXN01000011.1 GCA_009921625.1 Candidatus Fonsibacter lacus
GTGGGGGATAGAACCTTGGGGAAGGGGGCAAAAAGCGCATGTTTCTTGGCACGTATCAGCCCCGCCTCGATGAAAAAGGGCGCCTCATCCTTCCCGCTAGATTCCGCGATGATCTCGCAGCCGGCCTTGTCATTACTAAGGGACAAGAGCGTTGCCTCTATGTCTGGCCAGCGCAGGAATTTGCGACCCTTACTGAGGCGATGCGCCAAGCGCCAGTCACTGCAAAATCTGCACGCGATTACATGCGTGTGATGTTTGCCGGCGCACATGATGAGATTCCCGATAAGCAAGGTCGCGTGACAATTCCGCAATCGCTCCGAAGTTATGCAGCGCTAGAAAAAGAGTGCGTAGTAATTGGTGCAAATACTCGAGTTGAAATTTGGGATCTTCAATCGTGGGAGAGCTACCTCGCAGATCGCGAGAAGAGTTTTGCTGATGTGTCTGAGGAGGTTTTTCCTGGTCTCTTTTAGCCCCTGATTTTCGGTCACTGCCGCACCGAGTATCGACGCCCCTTCCCCGGCGCCGATCGATCCGTCCGGCGGCGGTGTCCAAGAGCAAGTCAAAGAGATGAAAGAGGGGAAGGTGATGAAAGTGAGAGCAAACGAACATATTCCGGTCGCGCTGGAGCGAACGATCGAATTACTTGCTCCAGCACTTTCAGTTTCTTCACCTTACTTAATTGATGCGACGATTGGACTTGGTGGGCATACTGAAGCGTTGCTTGAGAAGTTTCCTGCCTTGCATGTAATTGGAATTGATAGAGATAAAAGTGCATTAGAGAAAGCCACAACTCGACTTGCTCGCTTTGGTAGCCGCGCAACGGTTGTACATGCACTTTATGATCACCTTTCCCAGGTGGCCAACAACCAAGGTGTTTCCGAAGTTCATGGAATCCTTTTTGATTTGGGTGTTTCATCGATGCAACTTGATCAAAGCAATCGTGGATTTGCTTACTCTCTTGAAGCTCCACTTGATATGCGGATGGATCAAAGCACAGGGGTTAGCGCAGGCGAGGTCATTAATAGCTATTCCCATGAAGAGCTAACCCGAATCATTCGTGAATATGGCGAAGAGAAATTTGCAAGTCGAATTGCGGCACGAATTATCGATGCGCGAAAAGCAGGCCCGGTAACTTCAACAACCGCTCTTGCACAAATTGTCAAAGAGAGTATCCCGGCTGCTACTCGTCGAACTGGTGGGAACCCTGCTAAAAGAACCTTCCAAGCCTTTCGTATTTATGTCAATAATGAAATCGAGGTATTAGATCGGGCAATTCCCACTGCATTAGAGCTGCTAGCAATTAATGGGCGGATGGTTGTGCTCTCTTATCACTCACTAGAAGATCGAATTGTTAAACGCGCCTTCACGGAAGTGAGCAGCACAGATGTGCCTCATGGCTTACCGGTGGAGCCAAAGCCCGCTCGATATCAATTACTTACTCGCTCAAGTGAAGGTGCAAGCGCGCATGAAATGGAAGTAAACCCGAGAGCGCAATCGGTCCGTATTCGAGCTATTGAAAGAAGGGCAGCGTAATGGCACTTACTGCACGAAAATTGCCGCTAGTTAAATCAATGCCCAGCGCACGAACACCAGAACCACTCTTACGTTTAGTTCAGGATTTAAAAGTTGTCGAAGGGAAATCGGTCACCACCACCGCGTTTGTTTCATTAGTTTTTGGTGCGCTCATCATCAGTATTTTGATGGTGATGGCGCTAAACATGGCTCTTAACCAAGATTCAATTAAATTGCATCGCTTAAAATTGCAGGCCCAGGCAATTGCTGATCAAGAGGAAGCGGTAACTGCACAGGTTGCCAGGTTTTCTGCGCCACATATGTTGGCAAAAAGGGCGCGCACGCTCGGAATGGTGCCCAGTGGATTGCCTGAATTTCTCGATCTTCGCCCAAAAGTTGAAAGTGTGCCGGTGAAGCCATGAGCCCACTTCGAATGGCCCAAGGAAGATTGCGAGCGACACTGCTTCTCGTAGCTATTCTTTTTGTTACTTTTTTTCTTCGCTTGGTAGATGTTCAAGCAGTAAACGCGCAAGAGTATGCGGATCGCGCAACTAGAGAACTTACTAAAACTGCAACGCTTCCCGCCCCACGTGGTGAAGTTACTGATCGCAATGGAAACGTTCTTGCTCGAAGTATCGAATCAATTGATTTAGTGGTAGATCAAACTTTGATTAATAGACCTCAACGTGCAGCAGAAATTGTGGCGCCAATAATTGGTGAGAGTGTGTCATATGTGAAATCAAGCCTCGTTGGAAAGCGCAAGTTTGCTTATGTCGCCCGAGATATCACTCCTGCGCAGTGGGAGAACATCAAAACGGCGATATCAGTTGAGAATGAATCAGGAAAACTCTCCGACCGAATCGGTGGGTTCTTTAGCGAGCGAGGTTTCACGAGAGATTATCCGGAAAAATATCTCGCTGCTTCAATTCTTGGATTTGTAAATTCAGCAGGAGTCGGAGGCGGCGGAATGGAATCCTCTTTGAACGACGTTCTCGCTGGAACAGATGGAATCTTCACATACGAAAATGGCGGAGGGCCATCCATACCATCTGCACGCCAAGTTTTAGTTCCTCCTCAACCTGGAAAATCTATTCGGTTAACAATTGACCGTGATTTACAATGGGCAGCTGAAGATGCTATCACCGCGCTTGCAAAGGAAACCAAGGCCAGTTCTGTCAGCGCAGTAATCATGGATCCTGCCACTGGTGAAATCCTTGCTCTGGCGACTGCTCCAGGGTTTGATCCCAATAACTTTTCACATACCAAGGCATCATTATTGAAAATCCCTTCAGTGCAAGAAGTTTATGAACCTGGCTCTACTGGAAAAGTAATGACCATGGCTGCAGCGCTCGAGGAGAAAGTGGTCACGCCAACAACAGTCTTCAAAATTCCTGACAAAATCCAAAGAGCAGACAAGATCTTTAAAGATCATGATAATCATCCAGTATGGAAATTAACTTCAACAGGAATCCTCGCCAAATCTAGCAATGTAGGAGCAATCAAAATTAGCGAGCGGATGAGTGAAAACACGCTCTTCTCTTATTTGAGAAAGTTTGGAATTGGGGAGCGAGTGCGGTTGGGCCTTCCTGCAGAACCTGCCGGTATTTTGAATCCCGTTGAGAAATGGTCGCGTTCTACTTTTCCAACAGTCTCTTTTGGACAGAGCTATTCAGTTACAGCAATTCAGGCAACAAGCGTTTTTGCGACAATTGCTAATTCTGGAGTACGAGTAACTCCCACTTTAATCGCAGGTACTAGTGATTCCTCAGGTCATTACACTGCAGCTGCACGACCAGAAACTCGTCGCGTAATCTCTAATGATGTGGCAAAGCAATTGAGCATCATGATGGAGAGCGTGGTGCAAGAAGGTGGTACGGCAGTCCGCGCTGCAATCCCTGGGTATCGGGTAGCAGGAAAGACCGGTACCGCCGAGCGTTATGATGGAAATTGCGGTTGCTATCGTGGTTACACCGCTTCATTTATTGGTTTCGCCCCAGCCGACAAACCACGCTTTGTGATGAGCGTTACCGTACAGAATCCAGTTGGAATCCACTGGGGAGGATATTTAGGTGGCCCAGTATTTAAGTCGGTAATGTCTTACGCTTTAAAAAGTTATCGTGTTCCGCCATCAGGAGAAAAATTAGTTCCTTACCCATCCGACAAGAGCGAACTTGATGAGTGGACTAAAGATACTAAAGTTGCAACCGCCTCAGAAAAAAGGTAGCCATGCGAGATTTGCTGCAGTATGAGTACTCGCGTACGTTAAATCAAATTGCTGATTTTCTTGAAGTTTCCCATGCAAATGAAAATTGTTTAATTCATGGTCTCGCACTTAATTCACAAAAAATAAAATCTGGTGATCTTTTTGTCGCGCTGCAAGGGGCAAATACCCACGGTATTGCCTTTCTCAATCAAGTCGGGAGCGCAGGTGCTGCTGCGATTCTTACAGATGAAGTGGGCTTTGAAATTTGGCTAGCCGATAGTTCTCAGAAAGAGCAGCCGCTACCGATTCTGGTTACCAATAATTTGCGTGGCGCTCTTGGTCCTCTCTCATCATGGTTTTATGGAGCACCATCACATAATTTACGTTTATATGGAGTGACCGGTACCAATGGAAAAACGACCGTTGCTTATCTCTTAAATCACATCTGGCAGGAAAATAAGAGAGAAAGTGGCCTTATGGGCACAGTGGAGGTGAAAGTTGGAGAGGAAAGTTTTCCAAGTATTCGAACCACTCTTGAAGCCCCTGATTTACAAGCGCTGCTAGCCACTTACAGTGAACGGCACATCTCTAATGTGGTGATGGAAGTGTCGAGCCATTCTCTTGCCTTACATCGAGTTGATGGCACACGATTTGCAGCGGTCGCGTTTACAAATCTTTCACAAGATCATCTCGATTTTCATGGCGATATGGAAAATTACTATCGCGCAAAAAGAAGGCTCTTCACGCTGTCATTTGCAGAGAGTGCGATTATTTCGACTGATACTGAGTGGGGTGCTCGCCTATATGCTGAGGCATCAATTCCAGCGATCGATCTCTCATTGTCGAATCAAAAGGCGGCTTGGCATCTTGTCGATTTCCCAACAACAACTCAGAAAGGTATGCATTTTTCACTTCGCGGACCCAATGGGATTTTGCTGGAGGTCAGTACCCCTCTGCTGGGCGAGTACAACGCTGCAAATGCAATGATGGCGATTGCGCTAGCGGTAGATAGCGGTATCGATCCACTAAGCGCAGCTGCTGCGCTTGCTAATGCACAAGGTGCACCCGGACGACTTGAGAAGGTGGCACACCCAGGGGGAGTGCAGATTTTAATAGATTACGCACACACGCCCGATGCAGTGACAAGGGTTATTACTGCCGTGCGAACACATCACTCTGGTCGAATCATTGGAGTACTGGGATGCGGGGGAGATCGAGACGTAAGTAAACGTCCATTGATGGGGACGGCGCTCGCTCAAGGGTGTGACCTAGCGATATTTACCAGTGACAATCCACGTAGTGAAAATGAACTTTCAATCATTAGGCAAATGGGGCCCGAGCGCTTTACCAATGTGCGGACCGAGATAGATCGTCACAACGCCATAGAACTAGCTCTGGAACTGGCTACGCCAGGTGATCTTGTTTTGATTCTAGGTAAAGGTCATGAGGCTGGACAAGAAATTAGAGGGGTTCTCTATCCATTTGACGATCGCGAAGTAACTCGAGAAATAATTGGAAAACTCCAATGATTAACCTTACAGTTGGCGAAATCGCTTCAATTGTAAACGGCCAATTATCAGGTGATGCCAAGAATGAAAACGAAATTGTCAGTAGCGCGCCATTCTTTGATTCTCGGGCACCTATCCCTGGCGGAATTTTCCTTGCCCTTAAGGGTGAGAATCTCGATGGTCATGATTATGTCGTTGAAGCGCTTAATGCTGGAGCAGTTACCTCGCTGACCACAAGAGAAGTTGGTAAGAGCTGTATCGTCGTGACTGATGTGATTGAAGCCTTAGGTAATTTAGCTGCGGAAGTGAGACGACGTTTGCCCGCCATGAAAGTTATCGGAATCACCGGCTCTCAAGGTAAGACAACTACAAAAGATATTGCTCGTCACGTGCTCTCACTTGCCGGCGAAACAGTAGCGCCAACTCAATCCTTTAATAATGATCTAGGCGTGCCTCTGACTTTGCTTCGCGCCTCCGAGAAAACGAAATTCTGTATTTTAGAAATGGGAGCTAGACACCTTGGAGATATCGCACGCCTGGTGAAAATAGCGAAACCAGATATTGGCGTAGTTCTCGTTGTAGGTACTGCACACATTGGTGAATTTGGTTCGCGAGCGGGAATCGCAAAAACAAAATCAGAGATGGTGACAAACTTAACTGCTGATGCAATCGGAATTCTCGGCACCTATGACGAATACACACCTGAAATGGCAAAAGTCACGCCAGCCCAAGTGATGTTATTTGGTGAAAGTACCCTCTGTGATGTTCGCGGTGCCGATATTGAAATTCGTGAGGGTCGCGCACATTTTGACCTCGTTACTAAAGCGGGACGAGAGCCAGTAGGTTTGAGATTGATTGGCAGACACCAAGTTCCAAATGCGCTTGCGGCTGCATCCATCGCCACGGCTCTTGGGATTTCACTAGACAAGATTGCCATCGGTTTATCAACCGCTGAAATTGAAAGTGAATGGCGGATGGAAATTTCAGAGATTGGTTCAATCCTCTTAATTAATGATTCGTATAACGCCAATCCTGAGAGCATGAGAGCGGCGTTGGAAACTCTCAGGTACTTTGCACAGGAACGCGGTGGTAGAGCCTGGGCTTTTCTAGGAAAGATGCATGAATTAGGCGAAAGCTCAGAGCAAGATCACCGAGCAATAACTGCCTTTGCTAATAAAATGGAAATTGACCACATCGTTGCGGTGCGGGCTCCAGAATATGGAAACCTTGCAGAGGGAGAAAAATCCTCTAATTCCGTAGTGAAGCATCTTTCTTCTTTCGAAGAAGCATTGGCGATATCCGCAGAAATTACATCGGGAGATGTGATACTAGTTAAGGGTTCCCGAGCCGAAGGGCTTGAGAAACTCAGTGATGCGCTGAAAACCTCCCTGATGCGAGATCACAATGAAGAGGAAACAGGATTGTAGGTGGAAGTGCATTGAGAGGAATTCTTAGCGCTGGCGCACTCGCCTTTCTCTTTGCTTTTTTCGGAACTCCTGTCGCTATTCGTATTCTGGTAAAGCGCGGTTATGGACAATTTATTCGCGATGATGGCCCCACCACGCATCACACCAAACGTGGTACTCCCACTATGGGTGGCACGGTAATTATCGCTTCGGTGATTGCAAGTTTTTTTATTGCGCACCTTATTACTCAAAGAGCGGTCACAATATCCGCACTACTTGTGCTTGCACTTATGACTGGGCTCGGACTCGTCGGATTCGTTGATGACTGGTTGAAGGTATCGAAACAACGATCATTGGGACTTCGAGCGCGGACAAAGATGGCGGCGCAGAGTGTTGTTGCTCTTACTTTTGCTGTAGCAGGATTAAATTTTCCCGATGAGCGGGGCTTAACACCTGTATCATCAAATCTTTCTACATTCCGAGATACCACAATAAAACTTAGCGCAGCTCTTGTCGTTATTTGGGTATTCTTTATGATCACCGCAACGAGTAATGGTGTAAATCTCACCGATGGCCTTGATGGCTTGGCAACCGGCGCTGCTGTAATGAGTTTCGGTGCTTTCATTCTGATTGGAGTTTGGGAGTTTGGACAGAGCTGCGCGATATCGGCAGGTCCAAATTGTTATGAGGTGCGAGATCCCCTTGATTTGGCAGTTTTGGCGGCAGCGTTAAGTGGTGCATGTTTTGCCTTTCTTTGGTGGAATGCAAGTCCAGCAAAAATTTTTATGGGAGACACCGGCTCTCTTGCACTGGGAGGCGCTCTTGCTGGATTGGCAATCACCTTGAGAACGCAATTACTACTCACGCTTATTGGTGGGTTGTTTGCGTTGATCACTCTCTCGGTAATTCTTCAAGTGAGCTATTTCAAAATTTCTAAAGGAAAGAGAATTTTTCGAATGGCCCCGCTCCAGCATCACTTCGAACTTTTGGGCTGGGGCGAAGTAACAATCGTTATTCGATTCTGGATCATCGCGGGAATCATGGTTGCTGGAGGTCTAGGTCTGTTCTATGGCGCGTGGGTAACTGGATAAGCGATGCCTCAAGTATTAATTGCCGGATTAGGTGTTACCGGTGAAGCGTGCGCACGTGCGCTACCAAAACTTGGGTATGAAGTTCTGGTCTATGAAGAGCGGGATGATCTCAAGCATCGCCAGTTGGCAAATGAACTTAACACTTTGGGTATACGCGTCTGCTTTGAAATACCAGAGCAGATCCCTCCATTAGTCATAACCTCTCCTGGTTGGAAGCCAGATCACCCAATGCTTCGTGCCGCACAGGTACGTGGTAGCAAGGTTATGGGGGAGATTGAATTCTCCTTCATTCATGACCAACAGCAAAGTGCCGCTGGCAAGAATCGCGAACGAATATGGATTGGTGTTACTGGCACCAACGGAAAAACTTCGACAGTGGGAATGGTCGAATCAATCTTTAAAGCTGCTGGCAAGAAGGTAATGGCTTGTGGAAACGTGGGAACTCCCGTTATTGAAGTGCTCACTTCAGGGGAATTTATTGAGTACCTTGTCGTAGAACTTTCATCGTTTCAGTTGCATTGGACAACTTCACTTAGATTAACTGCAGCGGCGTTACTCAATATAGATGATGATCACCTCGACTGGCATGGAAATTTTGAAAACTATCTTCAAGCAAAACTAAAAATCTTTGACGGTGCCGAACATATTCTCATCAATGGAGATGACCCAAGGTTACACAGTGCAATTGAGTCTTTGATTAAGACCCGAGAACTTTCAACGTACACCCTCCAAGTTCCACAATATGGAGAGTTAGGATTAGTAGAAGATCTATTGGTAGACCGCGCATTCACCGGAGCACAAAATATTGCGACGGAGCTCGCACAACTTTCAGATATTAATCCGCCAGCGCCACATAATGTTTCAAATGCGTTAGCTGCAGCAGGCTTGGCTCGCGCACTTGGAATTGAACCAAATGCAATTAGCGAAGGGTTGCGTACGTTTACACCGGGCCACCATCGAATCGAAACTGTTCTCCAAAAAGATGGCATCTTGTGGGTAAACGATTCGAAGGCAACAAACCCTCATGCCACAAATGCCGCATTCGCAGCTTTTGATTCCATAATCTGGATTGCAGGTGGTCTGGCTAAAGGAGCAGATATTGAGAAATTGGTGAAGCGAAGACATCAACAAGTTCGTGCGGCAATTTTAATTGGCACGGATCGGGTGTTAATCGAAGAAGCGTTATTGCGCCACTCACCAGAAACGCCAATTATTTTGATTGATGAAGAGAGCGGACTGGAATCAGGGGAGCGGTCAAAGCAGTTGATGCGCGAGGTGGTTCTCGCAGCAAGTCGGATTGCAAAGGATGGAGATACTGTTCTTCTTGCACCTGCTTGTGCATCAATGGATCAATTTCAATCATATGCCGAGCGTGGCGAGTTGTTCACTGAGGCAGTTAAAGAATTGGTTGGTGATGAATAAATGGCTCACGAGAAAAAGCCCTTATTAGCCCATCCCACTGCGCCGTTTTACGTGTTGCTCTCTGGGATGGGTGTATTAATTTTCATGGGGCTTTTGATGGTTCTCTCTGCTTCCGGGGTGCGCTCATATTCAAATTCCGGTTCTTCATTCTCCATACTTTTACGCCAAATCCTTTGGTTCGGTGTAGGAATATTTCTTGGGTATCTCGCATTTAAAATGCCAACAAAAGGTTGGCGAAAAATTTCACCCCCATTACTTCTTGGCTCAGCCGTTATGTTATGTCTAGTCTTTGTTGATGGAGTTGGCCTAGAAATCAATGGCAATCGAAACTGGATTCATTTAGGACCAATCACTATTCAACCAAGTGAGTTCACAAAAATGGCTCTCATTATTTGGGCAGCATTTATTCTCGCTCGAGTAGAACGTGGGGAATTTTTGCGCCATCACGGCACCAGAGCGCTTATCTGCGGCTTTGGTGCAATTGCAGGACTGATTCTTCTAGGTAAAGATATCGGAACCGTTATGGTCCTCACGCTCATCCTTTTAGGTATGCTCTTCGTTTCAGGAGAGAAAATTTCTCGCCTTCTCTTGATTGGAAGTATCTGCTTAGCGACGATTATTGGATTAGCGCTACTTCGTCCAACCTTACTCAATCGATTAACTGCATTCCTCGATCCATTTTCTGCTGCACATTATTTAGGTTTGGGTTGGCAACCAGCACACTCCCGAATGGCCCTTGCCACTGGGGGTTTATTTGGAGTCGGGCTCGGTGGCAGTCGACAAAAATGGGGCAACTTGGGGCCAGAAGCGCACACCGATTTTATTTTTGCTGTAATTGGGGAAGAGCTTGGTTTGTTAGGCACCACGATAGTGCTCCTCGCATTTTTCATGATTGCCTGGGCTGGCATTAAAACTGCTATCGCAACGCGTGATCCATTCTCACGTTATGCAGTTGCCGGCATAACTACCTGGATCATTACGCAAGCTTCAATAAACATCGGTTCCGTTACTGGAGTCTTCCCTGTTGTGGGCCTTCCTTTGCCGCTCGTTTCTTATGGCGGTTCGGCTTTGGTCTCGTCTATGGCTGGTCTTGCTTTCATTCTTGGCGTTGCTCGACGCGAACCCGAGGCAAAACGTTATTTTGATGCTCGCCCAAAGCTCCTCGAGTGGCGCGGACGATGAGCGATAAAGATTTAGTTGTGCTTTTTGCTGGCGGCGGAACCGCTGGTCACTTATTGCCAGCAATGGCAACCGAAGAAGCTCTAAAGCAATTATTACCAAATCTTGATGGGAAAAAATTCAAGTCGATTTACTTGGCAACTGATAAAGGAGCTGAGTTATCTCTATTAAAAAAAACATCAGCTCAATTTTATCTAGTTCCAAAGACTGATTTTCCTAGAAAACTTAATTTAGATTTAATAACGTTCGTGCCAAGAGTTGCGATAGCGGTATCTAGAACTCGAAAAATAATAAAGAGCCACGAAGTGGACGTGGTTGTTGGCTTTGGAGGGTATCTTTCACTGCCTGCATATTGTGCTGCCGCACTGAGCAAGGTTCCTCTTGTTATACACGAGGCTAATGCGTTGCCAGGATTAGCGAATCGTTTCGGAAAGCTTTTAGCGACCAAAGTCTTTACAAATTTTCCCATCAAAGGATGGGGGCAAGAATCGGTTATTGGATTACCAATTCGTAAATCCATCTCCGCTCTTGCGGCTCTCTCGCCAAATGAGCGACTGACTTTGCAGCGCGATGCCCGCGCCTTTTTTACTTTAGATGCGAATCGAAAAACGGTTTTGATTTTCGGCGGATCGTTGGGGGCGGCAAAAATAAATGAGGCGACCCAAGGTGCGATTGAGCACTTAGTAAGAAATGGCTTTCAAATTTTGCACTCCGTAGGCCCAACACATCACTTGCCTGCATCCCGTCCGCATTACCACCCGCTGCCGTATATCGCCGAGATGGATAAGGCTTACCTTGCGGCTGATGTTGTTGTCTCTCGAAGTGGCGCAGGTACATGTGCCGAGATTGGAGCGACTGGTTTGCCGGCGGTTTTGGTGCCACTCAATATTGGCAATGGTGAGCAGTTACTTAACGCTCGAGCCCTTGCTCAACAGGGCGCCATTACAATAATGGGTAATAGCGAACTAACATCCGAGCAATTAATTGCAGCGATCGAGTTACGGTCACAGGAGCCAATTAAATTTGGAACAAGCAAGAAATCTGCGGCGGAGATCGTGGCGCAAGAGATCAATCAATTAGGAACCTTGCGTCGCAAGAGGCGAATCGAATAACGATGAGTGAGAATCAGCGTATGGGAGCACTCAAACCGCCAATACATTTTATAGGTGTTGGTGGGGCAGGAATGAGTGGAATTGCGCGAATATGCATTGATCGAGGTTTAGCAATTTCAGGCTCTGACATTAAAAACTCGACAACTTTGGAGGCGCTTGCCCTAAGAGGTGGCGCAATTCATATTGGTCATGATGCAGGGAATCTTGGTAACGCAAATACAGTAGTGACCTCTAGTGCAATTAAAGAGAATAATGTTGAACTTCACGCTGCACGAGAGCGCGGTATTCCGGTCATTAGTCGAGCTCAAGCGCTGGCAACGTTACTGCCGGGATATACCTCGATTGCTATAGCGGGTACTCACGGCAAGACAACGACCACATCGATGTTAACGGTCACATTGCAAAATCTTGGATTGGATCCCTCATTTGCTATCGGTGGCACCCCTCATGATTCGCGAGCCAACTCCCACCATGGACAAGGTAAGTTTTTTATCGTTGAGGCTGATGAGTCAGATGGCTCCTTTGTTGAATATCACCCAGATTTTGCCATCGTGACTAATGTCGAAATAGATCACGTCGACCACTTTGCTAATCAAGAGGCGATAAATCTAGCTTTTGAACAACTCCTTGGAACGGTCAAGCAAGGAGTGGTTCTCTGTATCGATGATGAAGGAAGCGCGCGCCTTGTTACGAGGGCTCACGAATTAGGTCTCGACACTTATTTATATGGTCAGGGCGAGGGAGCAGATTTACGAATCTCTCATATCTATGCCGGAGCGGACTCTTCAATTTATCGAGCAACCTGGCAAGGCAGAACCCTTGGCGAGGTGAAGTTAGTTATCCCAGGAGTACATAACATTGAAAATTCTGGAGCGGCGCTTGCGATGGCGCTTCTCCTCGGCGCTCCGGCTTCCGAAGCGATAGCAGCGTTAGGAACCTTCACCGGAGTTGGTCGTCGCTTTGAATTACGAGGCAAAGCAAAAGGGATTCGAGTTATCGATGACTACGCCCATCACCCCACAGAGATCAGAGCCACCATCGCAACCGCCCGTCTCGCTGCGGAAACTGGAAAAGTAATCGCCATCTTTCAGCCACATCGCTACTCGCGAACGCTCGCCTTTAGCGATGATTTTGCCAGCGCGCTTCGAAGCGCGGATCAAGTTATTTTGCTCGATATATATGGTGCCGGTGAAGAGCCAATTCCTGGGGCAAGTAGCGCAGCGATTGCTCTGGCAATCTTACAATTAGGGGGAGTAGCGGTATTTGAGCCTAATTTAATGAGCGCCATAGATTCAGCATTAATAAATGCGCAATCTGGCGACATCATTCTGACATTAGGAGCTGGCGATGTGACCTCCTTGGCTCCTCAGATTCTTTCGGCGATTAATGAACGTTAAAGTCAAAACCCTTCTCATTCCAGTTCTTTTATTTTCACTCCTTGGATATCTTTTTGGTTGGTCCAGCCTCTTTGAAGTACAAAAGATTGAAGTTGCCGGGATTGAGGGATCGAAAACTTTAACCGCTAAAAAGGTTATAGCCAAAAGTGGAATTGCTAAAGGCGACAAGTTGGCACGGATAAATGCTGGAGCAGTTGCTCGGTCGCTTCGCGTTTATCCTGAAATCGAGCGCGTTGAAATCAATCGAAAGCCGCTGCACACCGTTGAAATTGCGCTTACATTGCGCAAAGTGGAAATTGCACTTGCCACGAACCAAGGCAAGTACCTTTTAGGTGACGTCAGTGGGACAACTTTTGCTGAAGTCTCCCGCCCCCCAAAGGGAGTACCAGTTATCTCCGGTGACCGACGTTTTATTGTTGATGCCATAACAATTCATAGTGCCCTACCAGAGAAAATTCGGAAGAGAGTTACTCTGATAGAGATTCCAAGCAAAGCTTCAATCACTTTAACCCTTAGCGGTGGTTTGAAAATTCTCTGGGGAACAGTGGCCGATCAAGAGGCAAAACTCGCGGTACTTAGCGCCCTTCTTGCATCGCCCGAGAATAAAGGGGCTCGATTCATCGATATTGCAACGCCGTTAAGCCCTACCGTTCGCTCCGCACGCTCCAGTTAAAGATTTTTCAGAGCAAGATTTCTGCGACACAAGAAAGAAAAAAGCCTTTGGTATTTGTAGAGTGCACGGATTACCTCTACCTTCTCGCCAAGTTTTGAGATGGCACTCACTCTCAAGTAGAGCATGAGGGTTATCTCCTGTCGAGAGGCGTGAGCGTGGTAACCCCGCAAAATTATTTAGCAGTAATAAAAGTAGTTGGAATTGGTGGCGGTGGGGTTAACGCTGTCAATCGAATGATTGATGTTGGTTTAAAAGGAGTTGAATTCATTGCAATCAACACCGACGCGCAAGCGCTATTAATGAGCGATGCTGATGTGAAATTAGATATCGGTCGCGCAGTAACTCGCGGTTTAGGTGCAGGCGCATCTCCAGATGTTGGACGACAGGCAGCTGCTGATCATGAAGAGGAAATTAAAGAGGTACTCCGTGGCGCTGATATGGTTTTTGTCACTGCAGGTGAAGGTGGTGGTACCGGAACTGGTGGTGCGCCAATTGTTGCTCGCATTGCCCGTGAATTGGGTGCACTGACTGTTGGTGTAGTAACGAGGCCATTTACCTTCGAAGGTAAACGTCGCGCCGCTCAAGCTGATGAGGGCATCTCTGCTCTCCGCAAAGAAGTTGATACCTTAATTGTGATACCAAATGATCGATTGCTTTCGATTTCAGATCGAACAATCACCGCCCTTGAAGCATTTAAGAGCGCTGACCAAGTACTCCTCGCTGGCGTGCAAGGAATTACTGATCTCATCACCACGCCCGGCCTAATTAATCTTGATTTCGCAGATGTTCGCTCAGTGATGTATGGCGCTGGGTCAGCATTAATGGGTATTGGTTCAGCGCGCGGTGAGAACCGTGCTACCCGCGCGGCCGAGTCGGCAATTGCTAGCCCACTCCTTGAGGCCTCCATAGATGGTGCGCATGGAGTTCTCCTCTCCATCGCAGGCGGCTCAGATCTTGGTCTCTTTGAAATTAGTGAAGCTGCCGAATTGGTTGCAGCCTCTGCCCATCCGGATGCAAATATCATTTATGGCACTGTCATCGACGATGCTTTGGGAGATGAAGTTCGAGTGACGGTAATTGCCGCCGGGTTTGAGAGCGGTGAACCAACAAAGATAGATGTTCCCGTTATTGAAACTCCAGTTGCTCCAATCCGTGAAAAGAATGATCCAGTTGAGGTAGCAGCAACGCTCCCATCGGGTAGCGCGCTAGGTGGCGGAGCAACGAGAAAGCGAATAATCTTTGAGGAAGATGGCACAGTTGACGAATTAGATGTGCCAGATTTCCTCAAGTGATGAATTAGTGAATATCTCGTTCTGGTGGCAAATTCTTCCGATATAAATTCGCGGACCCGCTACCTGTTCACTTCACGTTCTGGGGGAGAGAGCGCTCCGCCATTTGATGAGAAGAATCTTGCCCTTCATGTTGGCGAACAAGCTGATGCTGTAAATGAAAATCGAAAAGCGTTGGCGAGCTCTTTTGGAATAGATCCCGCTCAACTTTTTTTCATGAACCAGATTCATGGCACAACAATCCTTGAAATTGATAGCGCTTCGGATGCCAATGAAATTAGAGAGTGCGATGGATTGATTACGAGCCAAACAGGACTCGGGTTAGCCGTGCTCGTTGCCGATTGCGCGCCGGTGCTTTTAAGTACTTCTCAAAAAGTTGCCGCAATTCATGTGGGGTGGCGTGGTCTCTTTGGTGGCATCGTCGAGAAAGTTCTCGATTTACTGCTGGCAAATGATGAAGCATCTGCGCTCAATGTGAAAATCGGACCAACTATTTGCGGGAAGTGTTATGAGGTGGGCGAAGATCTTGCGACTCAAGCGAAGGCGCATGGGTTTATTCTCGGCGAAAGAGGTGGAAAGCCAACCTTAGATATTCCTCGATCAGTACTTGAAATAGTGCGCTCGCGACTAGCTAGAGAGAAAATAATTGCTGGGTGGAATGGAAGCTGGAATGGCATTTGCGCATATGAAAGTAGCGAGCACTACTCGTTTCGTAGAGAAAAAGTAACGGGGCGACAAGCTGGGGTGATAGTTCGTGAATCGTAAAGATGAGTTGGCCCACAATTTAGCGCGCGTTGAAATGGAAATAAGCCAAGCGCTAAATGACTCCGGACGTAGTCGTTCTGAGATAACTCTTATCGTGGTCACAAAAAATTTTCCAGTAAGTGATATCGAAATTCTTTATCAGATGGGCATTCGAGATTTTGGGGAGAACCGTGAACAAGAGGCGCGCGCCAAAGCGAAGGCTTTATCTGATTACTTAGATATTCGCTGGCATTTTCAAGGGCAATTACAAGGAAATAAACTCGCATCCATCGGATTATGGGCCGATACAGTGCACTCAGTTGACGATAAGAAATATCTCAAAGGGCTCTCAGATGCCGCAGTGAAGAACGGGCGTTCCCTAAAGTGCCTTATTCAAATCTCGCTTGATCACCCCTATCGCGACGGTCGAGGTGGGGTCGATCTCGCAGGAGCCAGTGACATTCTTCGCACCTTTGCGTTAGAAAAGGCAGAATTTTCGGCTTTGGAAATCACAGGTGTGATGGGCGTGGCCCCGTTAGGCGAGGATCCAAAAAAAGCATTTAGCGAGCTCCAGAAGGCTTTTTTTGAGCTGAAAGAGATGGCACCGGGGTTACACGTACTCTCTGCGGGGATGAGTGGAGACTTCGTTCCTGCACTATCTAATGGCGCGACACATCTTCGAATTGGCTCGTCAATACTCGGTTCTCGCCCGCCAATGGTTTAACGTTACTTAGTATGTCTAGCCCACTTCGTAGAGTCGCGCTCTATCTTGGCCTTGTTGATGATGGCAGTGATGAGGCAATTACTCCAGAGCATCAAACAGTCGCTTCGGTAAACTCAGCGCCAGTGCGGCCTTCGGTTACTCCAGTTGCTAAGAGTGGGGGGAGTAGATTTTTTGGCTTACGTTCGAGTTCGCAGAGTTCTTCTACTCCAACAGAGCCAGCGCCACGATTTCGTGCTGTGGAAACGGTCGCTCCGGTCTATCGCGAAGAGCCTGCCGTGGACCGAATTATCACCCTTCATCCACATAGCTACAATGATGCTCGCATGATTGGTGAGCACTATCGCGAGCACACACCGGTGATTATGAACTTAACCGATATGGATGATGCAGATGCCAAGCGATTGGTGGATTTCGCCGCTGGGTTGGTCTTTGGTCATCGCGGTTCCATTGAGCGAGTTACTGCAAAAGTTTTCCTCCTCTCACCGCCTAATGTGAAGGTTAGCGCAGAAGATAAATTCGCCGCTGCCGAAGCTAGTTTTTTTAATCAGAGTTAAGCTCTCTCTATGAGCGCTTTTGGTGCACTGTTAGCGACGATTCTCCAACTTTTTATTTACATTCTTATTGGCCGATTAATTCTCGATTATGTTCGGATGTTTGCCCGGAGCTGGCGTCCCAAAGGGTTGGTTTTGGCGTTGGTCGAATTACTTTATGCGATCACTGATCCTCCATTGAATTTTGCACGACGATTCATCCCGCCAATTCGAATGGGGGCGGTGAGTTTTGATCTCGCCTATATCGCGGTCTTCTTGCTCGTCTCACTTCTCTTATCTTTTGTGAGATTGCTCTAACGTAACTCTTTTTCGTACGCCTTTGATATTTCCAGTGATAGCGGAAGTTGATCTGCTTCTGCATCAGAACTTGGCAGAGTGAGTGCGGAATCTTGTGTTAACGAGAGCGCTAGGACCTCTTGCGAAATTTCGTCTCCTCCAGAGGTAAAGGCTGCAACAATTTCTGCATCACCATTCCAACGAATATGAATTCGATCCGAAACGTGAAGACCACTTCGCTTTCGCTCCTCTTGAATCACACGAATTACCTCACGAATAAAACCTTCAGTGATTAGTTGCTGCGTAAGTTCTAGATCTAGCGCCACCGATTCACCATCATGGCTGGCAACCGCCCAACCCGACTTGGGAGTTTCGGTGACGACAAGATCATCTGCAGTGATCTCAAAATTGCCAATAGTTACCTTTCCTGAACTTCGAATAGCGCGAACTAATTCACCTGGTTCCTGTCCAGCGATAACTTTTGCTGCTTCTTGGACTGCCGCACCATACCTGGCGCCCAGGTTTCGAAAGTTTGCTTTGACTGCATAAGTAACTAAATCGCTGCCCACTTGGGAAATATCCTCGATTCGATGGACATTTAATTCGTCTGCGATCTGTTCTTGCAGTTCTTTATCAAGGAGCGAGTAACCAGCAACCAAGGCTCTTGCCAGTGGCTGTCTGATTTTTACTTGTGATGTGGCGCGTGCCGCTCGACCTAACTCCACAATTCTCCGAGTTGTTGCCACTTTCGCCATTAACGCCTGATCTATCAGAGCTGAATCAGCGATAGGGAAGTCCGCAAGATGGACGGACTCAGGGAGCGCGCTACCCACCGGACGTAACACCTTCTGCCAGACCTGCTCGGAGATGAAAGGCACCATCGGCGCCATGAGAAGGGTGAGTTTTTCGATACAGTGATGCAAAGTTTCCAGCGCATCTACTTCACCATCCCAGAAGCGACGACGCGAACGTCGGACGTACCAATTAGAGAGATCGTCAATGAAGTGAGCGAGCGCTCGCCCTGCCTCTTGTGAATCAAATGAACTTAGCGCTTCATCAACGGTGTTAATTGTTTGATTTAGCTCAGCAATAATCCAGCGATCAAGTGAATGTTTTAGCTCCAACTTTCCGGTTGGCGCGAAATTGGCAACGCTCCCATACAAAGTAAGAAAGGAGACTGTGTTCCAATAAGTGAGCAGTGATTTTCTAATTACCTCGCTAATGGCATCATGTCCTACTCGCCGAGCAGACCATGGCGATCCAGCGGCCAACATGAACCAACGCACCGCATCGGCGCCATGGCGATCCATAAGCGGGATTGGCTCTAAAACATTCCCAAGATGCTTACTCATCTTGCGACCATCTTTATCGAGAATATGGCCAAGGCAGAGGACCGTTTTGTAAGAGGATTGATCAAAGACGAGAGTGCCAATCGTCATTAGCGTGTAGAACCAGCCTCGAGTTTGATCAATTGCCTCGCAAATAAAATCTGCAGGGTAGGTGTTTGCAAACTCTTCATGTGATCCTGGCTTATGCGGATAACCAAGTTGCGCAAATGGCATGGCGCCAGAGTCATACCAACAATCAATAACTTCCGGAACTCGCGACATTACCTCGCCGCACTCAGAGCATGGAAAGTGAACATCATCAACATAAGGGCGATGGGGATCCAAGGATGAATAATCTGCCCTAGCGAGTGAAGAGAGCTCGGCTAAAGATTCAACGGAGACCAGATGGCCCTTTTCGCATCGCCAGATTGGAAGGGGGGTGCCCCAATATCTATTTCGCGACAGAGCCCAGTCGATGTTGTTCTCCAACCAATCGCCGTAGCGCCCAGTTTTAATCGTGCTGGGATGCCAATCAGTCTTAGCATTTTCGCGAAGCAATTCATCTTTAATCGCCGTGGTGCGGATATACCACGATGGTTGTGCGTAATACATCAATGGGGTGTGGCATCGCCAGCAGTGCGGATAGGAGTGTTCATAACTATGCTGCTTGAAGAGAACTCCAGCAGATTTCAGCT
>RFXN01000101.1 GCA_009921625.1 Candidatus Fonsibacter lacus
TCTGCACTTAAGTTTTGGTGGTTATAAATCAGCCTGGACTAACAATTTTCCCCATTGGCTTCTTAATTCCTTTCTTATTGTCACCGGCTCAGTGATAGCGACAGAAGTGTTGGCAGCTCTGGCAGCATGGGGCTTTGCTCGCTTTCCGTTTAAAGGACGCGAGACGATTCTTGGTGTCATGGTTTCACTGATGGTCGTTCCACCTGTTGTGCTCTTGATTCCGCTTTTTCAACTTGGCGTTGAGCTCTCACTAATCTCAACTCTCAGACTTGTGGTTCTGATCTATGTGGGCTTAATGCTTCCGTTCTCGATTTATATGTTGACTAACTTCTTTAAATCTATTCCCGAGTCAATTCTGGAATCAGCGAGCATCGATGGTGCATCATCATTTAAGACATTTAAATCGATTGTGCTGCCGCTCTCGGGCGCTCCATTAGCGACCTTAGCTGTGGTTAATCTGCTATGGGCATGGAATGAGCTTCTTTTGGCGCTGGTATTCCTGCAAAATAATGAGAAGAAAACGCTAATGGTCGGCATAACCGGATTTCAGAGCAGATATAGTCTTGATATTCCGACAGTCATGGCGGGAATGTCGATTGCGACGCTCCCACTTGTCATTGCCTACCTATTTGGGCAACGATTCTTCATAATTGTCGCCGAGTTTGTCGCGCAAGGTGCCCATGTTTTTGGCGTGGATAGAAATCCTTCAACGCATCAACCTTCAACTAAATTTGATTTACAGAACGTTGATAAATTGCCTGAACTAGTTGCTGAAGCAGAAAAGGCAATTGGTGACATCGACATTCTGGTTAATTGCGCTGGCATGGCAATTGGTGAGTTAATCCCTGATTTAACTTGGCAGGCATATGACAAGACACTTCGAGTAAATCTCCACTCACCAGTATTTTTGATGAAATACCTTGGATCGAAGATGGTGAAACGAGGTTATGGAAGAATCGTTAATATCACCAGCGTTCATGGTCAGTACAGCGAAGAGAAAGCAATGTCATACGACGTATCTAAAGGTGGCTTAAATTCTGCCACGCGTACAGCTGCACTTGAATTTGCACCACATAACGTTTTAGTCAACGCAATTGCTCCTGGATTCACCGATACTCCGATTTCTGTGACAAATGGTGTCAGTGAATTGGAATCAGAGTGGTTTAAAACTGTTTATGTTAAGTATTCGAAAATTCCACAACTTCGAGCAGCGCAACCTTGGGAACAAGCTAAGCATGTTGCTTGGTTAGCAAGTTCGGAGAATACCTATTGCACAGGCCAGGTTTTACTCGTCGATGGCGGAATGTCCGCTCGGTTCTAAGGAAGAAAATGAAATCACTTGCAGCGCTTCTACGCACTAGCGGTCAACCATTGCCATATCAGTTGCAATTGTTTTCTTGCCAAGCTGTGGTGAGTGTGAACAATGTCGAGAGGGAGTACCTGCATTTTGTTCTGTCGGATCAGCGGCAAATGTAAAGGGTGAATTAATTCGAGGTGGCTCCAGAATCAGTTATAAAGGCGAGAAAATTCATCACTACAACGGAGTCTCGTGCTATAGCCAATACATGGTTTTAGATCGTCGCTCGTTGATTCATGTCCCATCTGATCTTCCCATTGAACTTGCTGCGATTTTTGGCTGCGCTTTCTTAACTGGAGTTGGTGCAGTTCGTAATGGAGCGAAAGTCCCTGCAGGAGCATCCGTTGGTATTTGGGGCCTGGGCGGCGTCGGGATGGCTGCACTACTTGGTGCGGTAGTGGCAAAAGCTTCACCAATCATCGCTATTGATCCAGTACCAATGAAACGCGCTCTTGCGCTAGAACTGGGCGCGGATATTGCGATTGATCCAGCTGAAGATATTCGAGAGCATATAAAAGGTGGCGTCGAATTCGCTATCGAAGCTGTAGGTAAAGCAAGTGCACTCAAACACGCCTATGAGAGCACTGCACGTGCTGGAACTACGGTGACTGTTGGCTTGCCGGCACCAGCCGATCAACTTTCGTTCTCAGCCGTTTCACTCGTGACTGATGTGAAAACTCTTAAGGGTTCTTATTTAGGATCGGGAGATCCACGAAAAGATATTCCAGAGTTTGTTCAGTTGTGGCGCGATGGAAAGCTGCCTGCCGAAAAACTAATTACGAAGACCCGTCCCTTAACTGAGGTTAATGAATCGATGGATGAACTTGATGATGCGCAAAAGGTCGTACGTCAGATAGTTCAACCTCACTAAGGCGCATTACTGCCGATGATTATTCGTCAATTTGAGGCGGCTGATTTACCAAAAATTCATGCTTTCTTTGACCAGATGGGTGAAGAGAGCACGAAATTCTTTAACACGAATGATGTAAATCGAAATTTTGCCATCAAATTTGTTACTGAAAAGAATAAATCAATCATTCGTTGGTTAGCGGAAGAAAATGAATTGATGATTGGCTATGTATTCCTCTGGGATATTGACACCACATTGCCTTGGTTGGGCATCGCAGTTCATGATGGTTTTAAAGGTCAAGGAATTGGTAAAAAATTAATTGAGCATGCAAATAATTGGGCGGAATCGAATGGCAAGGGTGGAATTATCTTGATTACCGCCAAAGATAATGAGCGAGGGCAGAAACTTTACGAAGGGATGGGTTACCAGTACTACGGCGTACACCCATCGGGAGAATTGCTTTATATAAGGCGCTTCATATCATTTGAAGATCCAGAAGTAGAGGGCAGACTTCCCGTAATTCCAGGCTTTTAAAATGCTGTTGTTTACTTATATTTTCACTCAAATTTGATTAGCCTTGACCAATGGCCATAGATCTTCGTTCAGATACAGTCACCAAACCCTCCCAAGCGATGCGCGAGGCGATGGCAGTAGCGCAAGTTGGTTTACTCGAAGAGCGCGTAGCGAATCTCTTCGGAAAAGAAGCTGGGTTATTTACACCCTCTGGCTCCATGGCAAATCAACTTGGTATTCGATTACTGGTAAGCCCCGGCGAAGAGTTGTTATGCGAGGAAGATTCACACATTGTGCGAGCAGAATTAGGCGCCGGTGCAGCGCATGGTGGAATCACAACTCGGACTTGGCATGCACCTAGAGGGCTACTTGAATCGCGCGCCCCATTAGCAATGGCGCGGCCAAACGCGGGGCCATACCTTGTTTCGACAAAAGCAATAGCGATCGAAAATACCCATA
>RFXN01000102.1 GCA_009921625.1 Candidatus Fonsibacter lacus
ATATCTGGATCTTCGCCACCTTGATCACCATTGGTCGCGATGCAGTACGAGACGGAAATTCCTTTTGCCGTCCATTGCGCAATCGTTCCACCAGCACCGAAATCGACATCGTCGGGATGCGCGGTCACTACGAGGACTCGTGAAATCTCCGAGTCATCAATCGGCTCCATGGCGCTCCCTGTCAGTCGGTGTATCAGTCGGTGCATCAGTCGGTTTATCGGTGGTTCAGGTTAGGCTCATACATTATGAGCGAAACCGGGGCCAATCACCCACTCCTTGATGGGTTAAACCCAGCACAGCGCGAAGCGGTGCTCCACGCGGGCTCACCCCTTCTTATCGTCGCCGGCGCCGGCTCTGGAAAAACTCGAGTTCTTACCAACCGGATTGCCTACCTCTTAGCGGCGCGAGCAGTCGCTCCCTACGAAATCCTCGCGATTACCTTTACCAATAAAGCTGCAGGCGAGATGCGCGAGCGCGTTCAAGCGCTCGTTGGCCCACGAGGAAAGTCAATCTGGGTCTCTACCTTTCACTCCGCATGTGTGCGCATCCTTCGCCAAGAAGCAGTCGCTGCCGGCTACAAACCAAATTTCACAATTTACGATCAGAGCGATTCGCAACGTTTAGTTGCGTTAATCGGCAAAGATCTCAACCTTGACCCCAAGCGATATGCCCCTCGCCAAATCCACGCGATGATTAGTAACGCAAAGAATGAATTGATGGGCCCAGCTGATTATGCCAATCAAACAACAAATCACTTCGAAGAGGTAGTCGCCGAAACATACGCCATCTACCAAAAGAAATTACACGAGGGAAATGTATTTGATTTTGATGATCTAATTATGAAAACGCGAACTAGTTGGCACTCAAAGCGATGGCTTCCCGCTGGCAGAACTCTGCGTCGTGGGCGATGCCGATCAATCCATCTACGCCTTCCGTGGCGCCACCATCCGCAACATCCTCCAATTCGAAGAGGATTACCCATCGGCGCGCACCATCTTGCTCGAACAAAATTATCGCTCTACTCAAAATATTCTCTCCGCAGCAAACGCAGTTATTACCAATAATGCAAGTCGCAAGGCAAAAAACCTCTGGACTGATTCTGGAGCAGGCTCTGCCATCATCACCTACGAAGCCGATGATGAGCGTGATGAAGCAGAGTTTGTCATGAGTGAAATCCGCTCACTACAGAGTGATGGAATCTCTCAACCTGGCGATACCGCAATCTTCTATCGCACTAACAACCAATCTCGCCCTTTTGAAGAAGTTTTTATGCGCAATGCCATCCCGTACAAAGTCGTTGGGGGAGTCCGCTTCTATGAGCGAAAAGAGGTCCGAGATTTATTGGCATATCTGCGCGTACTAGCCAATCCCTACGATGAAATATCACTCCGGCGAATCATTAATACTCCAAAGCGTGGCATCGGTGATAAAGCAATCGCCGCTCTCGATGAGATGGATATTCCCTTATGGGATGCGCTCTTTCGCGCCGACCAAGCGCGCGATCTCACCCCCCGCGCAATTTCTGCCATCGATCAATTTGCAAACTTAATGGCGACGTTGCGTACCATGGTCGAATCAGGATTTAAACCATCGGTCATTGCCGAAGCAGCCATCGAACAAAGTGGGCTAGGCGCTGAACTCTCTGACAGCACCGATCCACAAGATGAAGGTCGACTCGAAAATATCGAAGAATTAGTAGCAGTTGCACAAGAGTACGAAGAAGATGAATCACTTGTCGGCGCTGATGATCAACCTGAAGAAATTTCACTCGTAGGTTTTCTCGAACGAGTCTCACTCGTTGCCGACTCCGATCAAATTCCCGATGGCGAAGACCATGGTGGAGTTGTCACGTTAATGACACTTCACACGGCAAAGGGGCTTGAATTCCCAACAGTCTTTCTCACCGGTTTAGAGGAAGGGGTCTTTCCCCATTCACGTTCCCTTGGTGATCCCAACGAAATCGAAGAGGAGCGACGTCTTGCTTATGTCGGGCTCACCCGCGCACGGGAGCGGTTATATCTCTCGCGCGCAGCTACCCGATTTATGTTTGGCACTCCAACATATAACGCACCCTCTCGTTTCTTTAGTGAGATTCCAGAAGAGTTAATGGAGACTCGCAAAGTAACGCTCAAACCAATGGTCCGTAGCGCACCCCCTGTTCGCGCTACCGGTAAACGGGTCATTGCCCTCGATCTCGAAGTGGGTGATCGCGTCTCCCACCAAACCTTTGGCATCGGCAAAGTCCTCGCCCTCACTGGCGAAGGCGATCGAGCCGAGGCGAAAATCGATTTCGGTAGCTACGGCGAGCGCAGGCTCCTCCTTCGCTACGCCCCAGTCGAGAAGCTCTGAGCCCAAGCCAGCGCTCTGAAAAGGCCAGAGATTTAGTAGTTAATTTGTCGCATCCCCCCAAGCAGTGGCACGGTAGCGCTGTGGGAAGTAAGCCAATTCGGGTGGTGGTCGCGAAGGCGGGCCTTGATGGCCACGACCGTGGCGCAAAGGTCGTCGCTCGAACCCTTCGTGATGCTGGCTGTGAAGTGATTTACACCGGCCTCCATCAATCACCAGAGGAGATAGTTACCACCGCGATCCAAGAAGATGCCAATGCAATCGGTCTATCTATTCTTTCTGGAGCGCACCTGACGCTCTTTAAGAAAATCATGGAGCTTATTGGTGAACGGAAAATTCTCGTCTTTGGTGGTGGGGTTATTCCTGATGATGATGTCAAAACGTTAGAAGCGTTAGGCGTGGCCAAAATTTTTACCTCCGGCGCCTCGACAACCGAGATTGCCGAATGGGTCAAGCAGGCAGTGAGCCATCGCTAGGATGGCGTCATTAGGTAATTCTGATTTTTTCGAGAGGTATTGAGTAGTGGATCTTTTTGAGTATCAAGCGCGCGATTTATTTGAAGCACATGGCATTCCCGTTCTTGCTGGCAAAGTAGCATCAACTGCAGGAGAGGCAAAAGCTGCAGCAGCTGGCATGGGTGGAAAAGTTGTGGTGAAAGCCCAAGTAAAGATTGGTGGCCGCGGTAAAGCAGGTGGCGTGAAGTTAGCGAATGATCCAGACGATGCCTTTGAGAAAGCAGAAGCAATCCTCGGCATGGATATCAAAGGCCACACA
>RFXN01000103.1 GCA_009921625.1 Candidatus Fonsibacter lacus
ACAGCCAACACAAAGCCCGCTGTTACACAGCTTAAAACTGAAATTCCCATTGCCGAGAATACAAAAATTGAAGTATTTTTTAACCAAGTAAAGAAAATTCCATTGTCGTAATAGATGATGGGTGCGAAAATCATTCGCCCGGTATCCCTGATAAGCCAAAGAAATGGGATAGAAGCCCAAAAAGTGAGAAACCAAAGGGTGGTTTTAATTAGACGACTATTGCGCCGCTCACGCTCTATTTCCATGTATCTCTGCTTTTCTTTAGGAAATCGGTGTAACGGACAAACAGCAGCGCTAAGATGATATTTGGTATTAGCAGCATCACTGATAGAGCAGAGCTACCGGAGAAATCGGCAGCTTTAAATGCATAGCTAAAGGCAATCTGACTTAACGACCAATCGGTAGTCATGTTGGTAAACATCAATAGATTAGGTTCGTTGAAGATTTGCAATGTATTAACTATCAACAGGATTACCATGTATGCCACATATCTGCTAATCATGGGTAGTTTTAGCCGCCAAGCTAATTGGAATCTATTACATCCATCGACAATTCCGGCTTCTAATACTTCATGTGAAATTGAACGTAGCGATCCATACTGAATAACAATCCAACTTCCGATTCCCGTCGAGAAGGCAATGCTCCCAATAAACCATCGGATATTTGAATGATTCCAGACAACATCAGGACCCACTACGGCTAACCAGAAAAGGACGGCGACACCTGTTGGAATTAAGCCTGGAATCAAAAAGAGTAAACGCATCAGATTATTACTTTTCAGTTCTACGGCATCAAGTAGTAGTGAGACTGCAAGTACCGTGACAATCATTAGTGGAACGAAAATAGCTAAGAGAAAGAGCACATTGACAATTGCTGGGCCTACCCGAAAATCCTGGAGGACCTTTAAAAATGTTTCATATCCCCCATCCATGTTGACCCACGAGGGATTTCGCACTTCAAGAATTGCGTAGGCAATTGGAACTATCCCGCAGAAAAACATAAAAAATAGGTAGGGAAGAATCATCAGAGTAGGAACAATTTTGCTCTTACGCCGAGGCTTCACCTATGAATCATATAGGATTTTAAGAGAAAATCGTTGTGCCTACCAGCATCAAAGCACAGAGCAACATCACAACAAATGCAATATTTAACATGGTCCGTGAAAGACCACGTCCTACAAGATCTCCCATCACTTCCTTGTTCTGAGAGATTCGAGCGATGAGGAATATCAACGGGACTGCAACTAGGCCATTAATAACCGCTGCAAAAACTAACGACTTAATGGGGTCAATTCCGACGAGAGTAATTAGCCAGCCAGCAACTGTCGCGAAAATTATCACGCCATAAAATTGCTTCGCTTCTTTCAATTTGTAATCTAAGCCTTCTCGCCAATTGAAGGCATCACTAACTGCATAAGCGACTGATCCAGCCAATACCGGAATACCTAAAAGTCCCATACCGATAACGCCGATTGCGAAAAGAACCTTCGCGACTGTTCCCGCATGTGGGAAGCCTTGCACTAAAGGTTCGAGCGCCTTCGCTGCATCAGCCGCGGTTCCAATATTGACCACGCCATTTTCGTGTAACACCACCGCAGCAGTAATAATCATAAACCAACTACCATCTCTAATCTCCTTAATCGTACGCTGATTTTTATTATGGTTTTGCGCGTAATTGGACTCTTCGACTTCTTCTGCACTTTGCCAGAAAAACATATATGGGCTAATTGTTGTGCCAAGAACTGCAACTATCACATACCAATAAGCAGAACTCCATTGTAATTGCGGGATGAAAGTGGCTTTAAATACTTCTAGCCAATAATTGGTAACGATTAATGCAACTGCAACGTATGAGAGAAGTGAGAGAGCAAGTAACTTGAGGAATTTAGCATATGTGTGATAGCCGATAAATATTTCCAGACCAAGAACGATCAGCATGAAAAGTGTTGATAGCATCCAGATTGGAAGTGGAATCAGCAGATTAATTGAAGCGCCCACTGCTGCAAAATCCGCTCCAATATTAATGACATTCGCGACTACCACTAGGGCTACCACGAAGAACAAAACTTTTTTGGAGTAAATGCGGGATGTTACTTTTACCAATCCCTGCGAAGTTGCTGACCCAATCCGAGCACAGGCCTCTTGCACTGCAATCATTAGGGGAAGGCACATAACGATGGTCCAGAGTTGACCAAAGCCATAGGCCGCTCCAGCTTGCGAGTATGTTGCTATTCCCGATGGATCATCATCTGCGGCTCCGGTTATTAAACCTGGTCCCAGTAAGCGCAGTAATGGTGAGTGTGTTTTCTCCGGTTGATGGAGAGTTCTCGCCCTCATCCCACCACCAGAGTCGACTGCATACCTAAAGTGTAGGTCTCTCCGGTAGGTTTAATACCCTAACCAAGGAGTTTCATGGATCGCCGAACTTTTCTTACCATGCTGGGAGGTGGTGCGGTTGGCGCAACCCTCTCCTCTATATCGCAAAATAGCGCCTTGGCAAGCACCGTGCAAACAATCAGTGAGTTGCCCCAATCGGATATTAAACGCTTCGCATGGACTGTTGATGATGGCACAAGCGTGGAATCAGTTCAAAGATATACCCGCCTGGTCGCAGAGAATAATTTGCGACTGACTTTTTTTGTTTATTCAGCGATGGGTTCTTGGTTGGCAAATAAGAGCGAGATTAAACCATTAGTGAAGAGTGGCCAGATTCAATTGGCAAACCACACCGCTCATCATCCTGCTCTTACGGGGTTATCTACGAAAGAGATTCAGAGTGAATTGATGGGGGCACACCATTTCATCGAAAAACATTTTGGAATAGATGCCCGCCCATACTATCGTCCTCCTTACGGAAGTATTAGCGCACGCGTTGTAAATGCTGCCGCTGAGATTGGTTACACAAAACCCATGCTTTGGTCTGGTTCGCTAGGGGATGCCAGCAATATCAGTGCACCTCGAATCTTAGTTCTTGCAAAAGAGAGCTTTCATGATCGTTCAATTGTTCTTGCTCATGCAAATAATTTGACCTCATCAAAAGTTTTCCAGCCAATGCTGAAAT
>RFXN01000104.1 GCA_009921625.1 Candidatus Fonsibacter lacus
GTTCCGGTCTTTGGGTTTGGCATCAAACCTCGTGGACCAAGAACTTTTCCAAGACGCCCGACCTTGCCCATGAGATCTGGCGTGGAGACAACTGCGTCGTAATCCAAACGACCTTTTGCTACTTCGTCGATTAATTCATCTGCACCAACAATATCGGCGCCAGCTGCACGCGCTTCTTCAGCACGTTCGCCACCTGCAAAGACAAGAACGCGAGCGGTTTTACCGGTTCCATGTGGGAGGTTTACTGTTCCGCGGATTGCTTGATCAGCTTTACGTGGATCTACACCGAGTGAGAGTGAAACTTCAACCGTTGAATCGTATTTGGTTACGGAAGTTTCCCGGACAATTTTCATTGCTTCAACTGGAGCGTAGATGTTTGTGACATCGTACTTCTCAACAGCTGCACGGTATTTCTTACTACGCTTCATTTCATCCATCTTTCTTTCGGCTGACTCGGTTGAGTCAGGCAGTTGGTTGTGGTCAACGAGTCAGCGTGACTCTCCCACCTTTATTTATTTAGTTATGTTTATTTCTTAACCGTTGACGGTGATACCCATGGAACGAGCAGTACCGGCAATGATCAAACTTGCTGCATCAAGGTCATTTGCATTGAGATCTGCCATCTTCACAGTTGCGATCTCACGGCATTGAGCCATAGTGATGTTTCCCACCTTATTCTTATGAGGAATCGCAGAACCCTTTTCAAGTTTTGCAGCCTTCAAGATTAGGCGTGATGCTGGTGGAGTCTTGGTAATAAATGTGAAGGAGCGATCTTCGTACACAGTAATTTCAACTGGGATGATCTGACCCTTTTGCGACTCAGTAGCTGCGTTATAAGCCTTCACGAAATCCATGATGTTGACACCATGCTGACCAAGCGCTGGTCCAACAGGTGGAGCAGGTGTCGCCGCGCCAGCTTGAATCTGCAGCTTGATAAGCGCTTGTACCTTCTTCTTTGGTGCCATGGTTCTTCCTTACTCTCGTTGCTCTCTAGATTTTCTGTACTTGGGCAAATGACAATTCAACAGGCGTCTCGCGTCCAAAGATAGAGACCAGCACCTTCAACTTCGCTTGTTCCGGCATGATCTCACTGATTGAAGCTGGAAGGGTGGCAAACGGACCATCCATAACAGTGACCGATTCGCCAACAGCGAAATCAACCATCCTGATCTCTGGCTTATCGCCCTTCTTGGATGGACGAGGCGCCAAAATGCCCTCAACTTCATCGAGTGAAAGTGGACTTGGATTGTGGCCATGGCCAACAAATCCAGTAACGCCTGGTGTGTTACGAACTACTGACCATGATTCGTCGGTGAGATCCATGCGAACCAGTACATATCCAGGGAATACATTTCGCTTTACCTGTTTGCGAACGCCATTCTTAATCTCGGTAATCTCTTCTTGCGGAACTTCAATCTGATAAATGAAATCTTCCATGTTGAGCGTATGAATACGGTTCTCAAGATTGCCCTTGACGCGATTTTCGTATCCTGCGTATGAGTGGATTACATACCAATCGCCAAGTGCAGAACGGAGGGTCCGACGAAATTCTGCGAGCGGATCATTTTCTTCTTGCTCTCCGTGCTCTCTCTGCTCGTTCTCTGCTTTTTCAGCTTCCGGTGCATCAATAACAAGTTCCTCAGCAGGGAGCTCTTGCTCAGTAGTTGACTCATGTGCAGCAGCTTCTAATGCTGCTTCAAAAGTGTCGTCACTCATTGCGCGCTATCCCTCCCTTATCCAAATACCCAGAAAGTTATTTTCGCGAGGACTAAATCAAATAGAGAGACCACAGCAATGATGAAAGAAACGAAGACGAGGACGACAGCTGTATAAGTAGTCAATTGTTTTCGTGAAGGCCAGACAACTTTGCGGAGCTCGGCGACAACTTGTCGGTAGAAGCGGCCTACGCGCTGGAAAATATTTCCGCGCTCTTGATCTGCTTCGCGTTCCCGACTTTCAATCTCGCTCATCTCACTCCTTTCATTAATTGTTAGTCATTACTCAGGTACTCGTGCTCGTGTTTAATTATTCGATCTAGCAGGGCAGAAGGGATTTGAACCCCCAACCCCCGGTTTTGGAGACCGGTGCTCTACCAGTTGAACTACTGCCCTCCAGCGCTTCGCGACCCTCACTTCTTTATGAAGAAGGGCTGGCCACGAGAGGAGCTAGGCGCAGAAGTTTACGGGTCAATATGGGCGGGGGTCTAATTGGGTGAAATAGGGCCGGCCACTACCGTGAAACATGGCAGGATTACCGCCATGCCACAGGAAGCAAAGCCCCGAATTTCCAAGCGAATAGCCGCAATCACCGAATCGGCAACATTGGCTGTCGATGGTAAAGCCAAAGCGCTCAAAGCTGCCGGTCGCCCTGTAATTGGCTTCGGCGCAGGAGAGCCAGACTTCCCTACCCCCGGTTACATTCTTGATGCTGCAGAGAAAGCAGTGCGCGTTGTAGCTAATCATCGCTACACACCAACTCCAGGTCTTCCTGAGTTACGACAAGCAATTGTGACAAAGACGCTTCGCGATTCACATTTTGAGATTGCAGCTGAGAATGTTTTGGTTACTAATGGTGGCAAGCAAGCGGTCTATCAATCTATTGCCACGATTGTTGATCAAGGCGATGAAGTACTACTCCCAGCGCCATATTGGACTACTTATCCAGAATGTATTCGGTTAGCTGGTGGCACACCGGTGGAAGTTTTCGCTGACGAGCAGAGAAATTACTGCGTCAGCGTTGAACAACTTGAAGCAGTACGTACACCAAAAACTAAAGCTCTGATCTTTTGTTCGCCAAGCAATCCAACTGGCTCTGTTTACACAGTCGACCAGGTGCGCGCTATTGGTCAATGGGCACACAAGCACGGAATTTGGATTATTACGGATGAGATTTATGAACATCTCCGATATGACGAGGTACAAGCTCCCTCACTGCCAGTTCTCCTACCGGAGCTTGCTGACCAAACAATTATTCTCAATGGCGTTGCAAAAACTTATGCGATGACCGGTTGGCGTG
>RFXN01000105.1 GCA_009921625.1 Candidatus Fonsibacter lacus
AGTTAGCACATAACCAGCAGTACCGATAGCGATACGTGCAACAGTCGGACCAGCACCCATCGTCAACAAATCACCACGAGTAGTCATCGTCGAAGCAAACAAATTTGCCTCATCAGCCTCATCAGCTGTAAACACCGGATAGATCGTCGCACCCGAAGCATGAACCGCAGCAGTCGTATCATCCTGCGCACGAACCAAAGTCAAAGTGCTACCAGAAATCGTCGCAGAACATTTCTCCTCAGACGAAGTACCTGGATCAATCACCACATAAAACGGCACAGCCGCAGTAGAAGGCCAACCAGTAGTGGCCGTCAAAGTTACCGAAGTATCCGAAACGCTAAGGGCGTTCGTCGTGGTAGTAGCCGCCGCCGCACCTTTGTATTGTCGTCTAGTTACTGCTGCCATAAGTCTCCGATACTATATCATGCCACCGATCTCATAATAACAGTAGCGGTACCTTCCCAATCCCAACGGTTATGCACATTCGAGTCATCCAAAACCTCAAACTGGACATTCTCAACAATCACCGAATAAGTCTGCAAATTCTCCTGATAGGTGACGATACGTGGGGTGTCCACCAAATCCCGCAAAAACGCCATCTCGTTGTCAACATCCTGAAAATACTCCCTGCCACGAATACTCAACTTGTGGTGCATAATGAGTGGCACCGAAAAAATTTGTGAACGTGACGGCGCAGCATAAGCACGACCCATCCAACGAGTCAACTCAGGGCAAGCCGTGTTACTCGTAGCCGACCTACCGATAGTGATTTTGACCTCGGCTTCAAACACCCTGTCTTCCAAACCGTTAAACGTTTTCTCTTTACCTTCAGTCAAAGTAAACGCTTGAAACGAATGATACGAACCGCCATCAGATTTCACGGCCAAAGTCACAGAGCCATCCAACGGCCTGCACCTCAAATCCCATTTCGGCACAAACTTCGCATCAGGTACACCCCAACGGAAAATACCTGACTCAAAATATCCTGACGGCACAAGATCAGTAGCGTGTTCAACATAGATACCGGTACCGACAACAACGAACACGGGGCGACTATTAATCGTGTTCACCGAACTGACAGCACCCTGCGCAGTCACCATTAGATCAGAAGCATACGCAGGTTGGTTCGTTGACGAAGTAACCGACGAACCAATCACAATCAACGGACCCGCAACAAGATTGCCGTCAGTATCAGATGTAGCGACACGGATACCTGTCGTAGTGCCGATCAAAATATAATTCAAATACGAATCAAGCCCAGTAATGATCTCACCGGCAGGTAACTCCAAAGCGACAATCGGTGCATCCAAACTTGTCGCATCTGCTTTGATCGTTGTCCGATAAATAAGCGACTGATTACCTGCGAACCCACCCATATAGATATGGTTCTGACCGCCAGCGAAACCAACCCAACGAAACCCTGTGTTCGCATGAGTGAACAGCGCGGCACCAGGGCCACCACTTGAAGTGAAGTTATAAACATTGTTATCTTTCGAAGCCATCAAACGGCCTTTCACATAACGCAAATTAGTGAATGTATCCGTACCGGTAATATATGAACTGAACGCATCAGAACTTGTAGTCACATTATGGATACCGTGACTAGCGAACGCAACAAACACGTTAAAACCATCGGTAGCCATACCGCCAACGTTCCCACCAGGTTCGCTTGTACAGTTCGTGAACGTTGACAAATCGGTTGTATATTTAACGTCACCACCTGTAGCCACATACAGGCGTGTGCCAACAGTTAAAGCCTGCAAAGTTGCGGCACTATCAGCCAACACCTGTGTGGTGTCTTTCAACAAAGTACATTCGCCTTTATCCCAAACATACACACCTTTAGAAGTGTTGAAACGGTATGCTTCAGCGTCAGCGGTGTCAGCATATTTTTGACCGGCACCATAATGCCAAGATGATTGATCGCAGACTCACCAGGTTCAGCTGACTGGTCAACCGAGTCACGGACACGCGCATCGTACTGCCGTTGAAACGAACCGGCTTTCGTATCAACAAGATACGGTCTGCCGTTGATAGCAACAGGGAAAACGTTAGGTACAAGAGTTGTCGCACCCGTACCCGAATAGAACGCAGGCGCAGGACTATATGCGGTAGTGAAATCTACAAGATAGGCAGCCATCGGCTACTTCCTGAAAACTAGTGGATACTGCTGTTTAAGTCGTGCTGCTTCCGCAACGATACGTTCACGACGCAACCTTTGAATGTTCGTCAAAGAATCCCGTGTAGCACCAGCAGGCACCTCATCCGATCTGCGAGTGTCACCTCAAAACACCCATCTCCAAAATGTCTTCACAGGATTGCGGTACGAAACACGCCGTCTGCAAATCTGATGACTCGCTACTGGCACGAGTGAACTCACGTTTCGTCACAACACGCAAAGTACCGGCCATAACAGGTTCATCAAAAACGATAGCGAAACCTGACGCAAAATCGGCTGTCGGCAGATTGCGTTGCAACCTGACCTTGCGGATCATTGGATAGTCGTCAGCCAAATAACGTAACCTGACATCCAGTAAATCTATAATCCCCGACCCAGAAGTAATGTTGATCTGCCTATCGGAACCGTTGTAGTTGATGTCTTGGGCAACAACACGGAACAGGCCGTTCACCGTGGAACTCAAATCGTCAATATCGGAGTTCAAAGCATCCAACATTTGTTGGCGTGGAAACCTCGGGTTTACTGTGGCGAGAACACCAGCGGTGTGCGCTACTGCCGTAGTGCCATCGTACCCTCGTTGAACAGTCAAAGTTTTTGTTGCTGTCGCGGATTCCCATATATACATCAACTCTGACTCAATCTCGATAACGGAACCTTCACGGAACCCGCCAAGATCGTAGGACAGCACAATAGAAGTGTCCGACGAAGTAACCGTTGTCGCTAACTTGTTTCGTTCCTCAACGGTTCCCGATAAAAGTTGGCGACTGGCTCTAGTGAGTACCGCACCGGCAGTTGACATCTGTTAGTATTTTTTGGCTTTC
>RFXN01000106.1 GCA_009921625.1 Candidatus Fonsibacter lacus
GTAGGGATTCGCCGCGAAAGCATTGAGCTTCTTTCAGAACTTCCAGATCTTTTTATTCCGCCAAGTAATTTCTTAGTAACTCCCATACTCGGTTATTGGCGAGAGCCGCACCAATTAACTCCCCAAATGAGTGGCGAGGTGGTGCGAATTGAGTTCATACCTTTCGAAGAATTAGCGCACCCTGCAAACCGCATCATGCTCCGCCATCAAAGCGGATATCAAGGGCCAGCATTTAACGTCTCAGATATGCGAATCTGGGGTTTCACTGGGGGGATCCTTGACCGGCTTATCTACCACGCTGGTTTTGAACAGGAGTGGAATCGCGAGAAGACCGTAGAGTTAGAACTATGAATGTGATCGATATCGCGCTCACCGCGCTTCTGGCCTACTCGATATATAGCGGCTATCGAAAGGGTTTAATCACTGGAATTTTTTCTTTTGTAGGTTTGGTGGGTGGCGGCCTCCTTGGACTTAAATTTGGCGCCGATCTTGTTGCGAACTTTTCCAGCACCTCATCGCGAATCCAAAGCACTGCACTCGTAGTGGCAGTGGGGGCTTTTCTTGGTCATTTCATTTTAGGACGGGCTGCAAAATGGTTCCGAAAGAATTTTCTCTGGAAACCCTTGAAGGCAGTGGATTCCGCATTAGGTGTGCTGCTACATCTTGCAAAAACTTTAATTTTGATCTGGATTTTTGGAGAACTGGCACTTATTTTGCCAAGCGAAGGAATTTCAAAAGCTGCAGATCAGAGTGTGATTATTACAGAAATCTCGACCAACGGTCCGAATTTTCTTGGAGATTTCATGATGACTCAGAGATTAATTTCATAACGTTGGGATCTGCAAGTGTTGTTGAATCGCCAACGGCACGATTTTCGGCAACATCACGGAGTAAACGTCGCATGATCTTACCGCTTCGTGTTTTAGGTAGCTCCGCAACGACGAGAATCTGTTTCGGTTTTGCAATCGGCCCAATTTCCTTTGCAACATGGTTGCGAAGTTCCTGAATTAACTCTTCGCCACCAACATTTGGCACGCCACCACGTAAAATTACAAATGCAGCGATCGCTTGGCCAGTCATCGCATCATTAGCGCCAACCACTGCAGCTTCAGCAACAGCATGGTGCGAAACAAGCGCGGACTCCACCTCAGTAGTAGAGATTCGGTGGCCAGAAACGTTCATCACATCATCAACCCGACCGAGTAACCAGATTGCACCATCATCATCGAGTTTTGCGCCATCGCCTGCAAAGTACAGTCCTTCATAACGCGACCAATAAGTTTCCTTATATCGTTCTGGCTCACCCCAAATGCCGCGGAGCATTGATGGCCACGGTTTATCGAGAACAAGATAGCCACCGCCACCATTGCCAACAATTTTTGCCTCATCATCAACAACTTTTGCGCTGATACCTGGGAGCGCTTCCATTGCTGAGCCAGGTTTTGTGGCTGTGACTCCAGGAAGAGGTGAAATCATGATGGCGCCAGTTTCAGTCTGCCACCAGGTGTCCACGATTGGGCAGCGATTTCCACCAATTACCTCGCGGTACCACATCCATGCCTCAGGGTTAATCGGTTCGCCAACTGATCCAAGCAAGCGGAGCGTTGAAAGATTGGATGCTTTCGGAAACTCATCGCCCCACTTCATCCAGGTACGAATCAACGTTGGGGCGGTGTACAAAATAGTCACACCATACTTTTCAATGATTTCGAACATTCGACCCTTGTTTGGAGTATCTGGCGTTCCTTCATACATAACTTGAGTAGCGCCATTAATCATTGGCCCATAAACAATGTACGAATGACCCGTGACCCAACCGACATCAGCGGTGCACCAATAAATATCTTTTTCGGGCTTGAGATCAAAAACATTGCGATGTGTAAAAGCAGCTTGAGTTAGGTACCCACCGGTGGTGTGATAAATACCTTTTGGCTTTGCAGTTGTTCCTGATGTGTAGAGAATAAATAAACCATTTTCGCTATCAAAGGCTTCTGCTTTATGTTCTGCATTCTGGCGATCAACTATTTCGTGCCACCACACATCTCGCGCGCTGTCCCACGCAACATCTTGTCCAGTGCGCTTTACGACAAGGACTTTTTTAACATTATGTTGACCTTTGAGCGCATCATCCACTGCAGGCTTAAGCGCATTTGCTGAACCTTTGCGATAGCCACCATCTGCAGTAATAACCACCTTTGCATCTGCATCTTGAATTCTCGAAAGGAGTGCTTCAGCAGAGAATCCACCAAAGACAACGGAGTGCATGGCACCAAGTCGAGCGCAGGCCAACATCGCAATTGCCGCTTCTGGAATCATCGGCATATATATAGCTACGCGATCACCGCTGGTAATACCTAACTCCATAAGTGCGTTTGCTGTCTTCTTTACCTCAGAGAGCATTTGAGAGTAGGTAATACTTCGAGTATCTCCAGGCTCTCCTTCGAAAAGAAGTGCGATGCGTTCACCGCGACCTTCCTCCACGTGGCGATCTAGACAGTTCACTGATGCATTGAGCTTTCCGCCAATAAACCACTTAGCAAATGGCACGTCCCACTCGAGGACCTTCTCCCATGGTTTATCCCATTGCAAGAAATGAGCCTGCTCTTCCCAGAACTTCAATCGATCTGCATCAGCGTGTGCATACATATCTTGCTTCGCATTTGCAGCGGCTGCGAACTCAGCCGACGGTGGAAAAGTTCTATTTTCAGAGAGCAGATTCTCAAGTGACATCAGGTCCTCCAGCGGATTTCTTTTTCCGATTTACCAAATAGATTATGGCACTCAATGCGCCTAAGCCAAGAGCAGTTGCAATTGCAGGCTTCGGGGGGATTGCAGCAAAACGCTGTTTTAGTGGAACTGGGCGAGTGAAATGGAATATCGGCCAGTTATTTGCCTCTGCATGTGCACGTAGACCGCGATCTGGATTTACTGCACACGGAAACCCAACAATTGAAAGTAGTGGAATATCAGT
>RFXN01000107.1 GCA_009921625.1 Candidatus Fonsibacter lacus
AGCAAGGGTAGGTGCGCTCTTTCGGGTGTGCGGGGGGTCCTCACAGTTAGGCTCAACTCCATGGGTGAACCAGTAGCGCCAGATCACGGGCCGATTGCGCTCTATCGGAAGTATCGCCCTGGCCAATTTAGCGAAGTGATTGGCCAAGACCATGTCGTTACACCGCTAACCAACGCGCTCGCCTCCGGACATATTCACCATGCTTATTTATTCTCTGGCCCTCGAGGATGCGGAAAAACCTCAAGCGCCCGAATCATGGCGCGCAGCCTTAATTGTGAAAAGGGGTCAACGCCAACCCCATGTGGCAGCTGTCAATCGTGTCGTGACCTTGCTCCTATGGGTCCAGGTTCCATTGATGTCATAGAGCTAGATGCTGCAACACATGGTTTGGTTGATGATGCACGCGAATTACGAGACAAAGCTTTCTTCTCACCGGTGCAAAGCAAATACAAGATTTACATTATTGATGAAGCACATCAACTTGGGCCAGGAGCAGCAAATGCGCTTCTTAAAGTTGTCGAAGAACCGCCACCTCATGTGCTCTTTATTTTTGCAACGACTGAACCTGATAAATTAATTGCGACTATTCGTTCGCGAACCCATCATTATCCATTTCGTTTGGTGGCGCCCGCGGTCCTTGCTGAACATTTAACAAAAATCTGCGACCAAGAAAAAGTGCAGGTAGCAAAAGGCGTTATCCCAATGGTGGTGCGCGCAGGTGGTGGATCGGTGCGCGACTCACTTTCAATTCTCGGCCAACTTTTAGCGGGCGCCGGTAAAGATGGCGTCAGTTATGAAATAGCGCTTCAACTTTTGGGATTCACTGATGGTGCCTTACTCGATGATGTAATTGATGCGCTCGCCGCTCGAGATGCACAAGCAATATTTACTACTATTGATCGGGTTATCGATTCTGGGCATGATCCGCGAAGATTTGCACAGGATTTACTGGAGCGAGTTCGAGATCTCATTGTGCTCAGTGCGGTTGCTGGTAATGAACAATCAGCGCATTCACTCTTTAGGCAACTTCCTGATGATCAATTAAAACGTATGCAGGCGCAGAGCGGTCGACTCGGCAGCAGCGCTCTTACCCATGCAGCTCAAGTAATTAGTGAGGGACTTAATCAGATGCGCGGCGCTACTGCCCCACGATTAATCCTTGAATTTACCGCTGCCAGATTGTTAATTCCCACTGTGGGCGATGAGGCTCTTCTTGCTCGGATTGAGGTAAAGAGCGAGCCAGTGAAGAAAAAAGAGCCAGCGCCACCTGCTGCTCGAATTGAGAGTATCGATGTTGTTGGATTACGGCGGTTGTGGCCTGATGTCATTGAGAATGTAAAGGGTCGTCGCAGGTTGACCTGGACCTTGTTGAGCGCAAGCGCATCACTTGCCACTGTTGATGAATCAGCAATCACTGTGGCGATGATTAATGTTGGCGCTCGAGATTCGTTCTTGCGTTCAAATAGCGATGAAATTCTGCGTGAGGCATTTATTGAAGTTGTTGGGCTAGATCGAAAGATTGAAGTAATTATTGATCCGTCAATAAATCCAAGCTCAACATCTGCTCGCACCTCAGTCGCCGAAGAAGTTCTCGAAAATTCAACAGATTTCAATGGCTTAAGTGGCGCTGCGCTGCTAGCCAAAGAATTAGGCGCAAAAGTAATTCGCGAATCTCCGAAGGAGTAGGTTCACCAAAAATGTATGAAGGCGCGATACAAGAGTTGATTGATGAACTTGGTCGCCTTCCTGGCGTAGGCCCAAAGAGTGCACAACGGATTGCCTTCCATATTTTGCAGAGCGAATCTGTTGATATCCAGCGTCTGGTTGAAGCGATTCGTGAGGTTAAAGAGAAAGTTAAGTTCTGCGAAGTCTGCGGCAATGTTGCAGAAGATGCCCAGTGCAGAATTTGTAGAGATCCAAAGCGGGAGCTACATGCGATCTGTGTTGTCGAAGAGAGTAAAGATGTGCAAGCGATTGAAAAGACGCGCGAGTTCCGCGGTCGCTATCACGTCCTTGGTGGAGCGATTAGTCCGATTGAAGGTATCGGCCCAGAGAATTTGCGGATTAAAGAGTTAATGACCCGCCTTGCAGATGGTGCGGTTACCGAGGTAATCCTGGCTACCGATCCCAACCTCGAGGGGGAGGCGACCGCCACCTACCTCGCTCGAATGATCAAGCCCCTCGGATTGACGGTTACGCGATTGGCGAGCGGGTTGCCAGTGGGTGGCGACCTGGAATATGCCGATGAGGTCACTCTCGGGCGCGCTTTTGAGGGGCGACGAACAATTCAGTAGTAATTCTCAACATTTGAGACGCAGTGCGTCTCATTATTTGAGATATTTTTGGCTTGGGGCTATTTAGCCTGGGAGAGTTCTCCTATGTCCCTGATTGTGCAGAAGTTCGGTGGCTCCTCTGTAGCCGATGCCGAAGGTATGAAGCGGGTAGCTGCCCGAATCGTGGCAACGAGGAAAGCCGGCAACGATGTGGTGGTCGTGGTGAGCGCGATGGGCGATACCACCGATGAACTTATTGATTTAGCTAAACAGATAACTCCGATGCCAACCGGCCGTGAACTCGACATGCTGTTAACGTCGGGAGAGCGCATTTCCATGGCGCTACTTGCGATGGCAATTGGAAATCTTGGCCATGAAGCGCGATCTTTTACTGGTAGCCAAGCGGGTGTCATTACCGATTCTGTTCATGGCAAGGCGCGCATCATTGATGTCACTCCAGGTCGAATTGTTGATGCGCTTAAAGAAGGCGCAATTGCAATCGTTGCAGGCTTTCAAGGAATTAGCCAAGATACAAAAGATGTGACAACTCTTGGTCGTGGCGGATCTGACACAACGGCAGTCGCGCTCGCTGCAGCGCTCGATGCAGATGTTTGCGAAATTTATACCGATGTCGATGGTGTGTTCTCTGCTGATCCGCGAGTAGTTCCAGCTGCGCGAAAATTAAAGAGCATTACCTA
>RFXN01000108.1 GCA_009921625.1 Candidatus Fonsibacter lacus
GTCGTGCCGAGGTACGCCTCAATCAGGTCGCCCGGGATTGACGACGCCGCGCGGGCAGCCTCGCCGGTGGTTTGGTCGCCGTTTTCCGCGACGAGCACGATGTGAGAACTGTGTTCGTCGTCAGCCATGGAGATCTCGTGGAAGCGAGATAAATGGCAACGCACAGGCGCAGGCGACATCCTCGGTGGCGGACGTCTGGTGCGCGTTGTTTTCGCCGACACGGTCTCGGGCAGCGAATAAACGAATGCTCCCACCAGGCTTGCTTGTCCCGCATTGTCGAACCAGACGGGTCCCTGCCGGACGCTGTGTCGAGGTGGGAAGTGGCCAATAATCAAAGGCATTCCCGACCATCTGGCCGGGAATGCCTTCTAGGTCAGCTTCCCAAGCACTGCTAATTCTTATCGACGGGTTCGAGAGTTTCGTCATCGACTTCGCTATCGGAGTCATTCACCAATTCTGGCGCATAGATAGCGGTACGTGCATCCTTTTGAGCGCGGAGTACTGGCCAGTAGAACGGATCGCCGCGCCACCCGCTCGTGAAATTTCCGCGCTGACCAAGCAAGAAAAGAATCGGCGTCGACTGAGCGTGCTCACGGGCAACGTCTCCCTCAGTCTTGTCGGAGTCCGGTGTCTCAATGTAGACGGCATGCGACCCAGCGCTGGCCTTACGGCTCACATTGCGGTCCTTTGCAGCCCATAGCAAGACTTTCCCGCGGCGTGACTCAATTGTTGACTGGTAGCTAAGGTGCCGCATGACCGTCAGCATGCTGTCCCAGTCAAATTCCGGCGGTCCATCGGGGAATTCCAGGACCGCCTGGATGGCTCTGATCAAGTTCTCACAAGATTCAATGTCAATCAGGACGGGCGTCGACGGCTCAAAGCCACCAACTCTATGGATCTCATCGGTGATCTTGTCAAAAGCTCGCCGGACATTCAACGACTGCCCCTTGAGCGTTTGGAACCCAATCGGTAAGTAGCGCTTAAATCCCCTTACGGTCTCGGTCCGCGACACACGTACTTTATTGGGGCTGCACGGAATGATGCGTCCATCATCAGATTTACGTATGAATTGGATCGATTGATCTCCGCCGGTTTGGACGCTCTCTCTTAAGAAAGCATCAAATTCTTCCATTTTAGACATTGCTGACCGCAATTGAGCGGATGTATAAAAACGAGTGACAGGTAATTCGGGACGTCGATACCCATACATTCGAGAATGTTGAAGGACGGTATCTTGTTGCATCGTGCGTGGACGCCGTCCGTAATAGAAGCCAATCATTCCCGAAACTGTGACACCGCGATCAATTGCCTGTCCCCCGATAAATATGGTGAATGGCACTGCGAGCCGAAGCTGTCCGGAATTGTCAAGAAGGGCGGCTACATCATTCTCAGAATTCACAATGTTTATATTGAATTCTCCCTGAGTCAGTGCTTTGACACAATCGGCATAGACTTCGTCCAAACTCGGAATGTCTTCTCTGACCAATCGTAGAGAAATCGCCAGATCATCATACGATGTCGATACCATCTCTCGGAAAATGGTTGTTTGTGAAGAAATGTCAATAGTAAAAGATTCTAGAAGTAGATGAGTAAGGTCTCGCTGCCAACGATGAGCTGCTTGTGTTTGCTCAGTATGCAGTAAAAAAGAATATCGTAACCTTGCTGGATGAACACCTTCTCGTACTTTTATAAGACGTAATAGTGAACCTCCAACAAAAAAATTTACGAGAGCGCTTCTGTATGTTTTTATAGATTCGGCCGTGAGAATATTCCGATCATTGATCTTTCGCCGATCAGCCTTCTTCAAGGCCTCGAATTCGGCGGGATCTACTTCCACATGGATCATGCTTTGAATTGTGGGCTTGTCAGGCTCCTGCGGGCGTGACGCTTCGCCAAAGTACGTATCACCGCCGACATAGTCGTCGGGTACCGGCACAAGGTGTGTGAACGCCGGACGCAGTGGCCGAAAATCACTATTGTTGACCACTTCTATTTCTTGTGGTTGCAAATACAACGCATAGGGTGTGGCAGTAACTTGTAATAATGAGATTCGCTTTGATAATTGACGCACTTGACTTATAAGATTTGCGATTATTGTCGCGACGACACGATCTTGGGCTCCCGAGTAACCAACACTCGCAGAATCTGCTTCATCATCGATAATTAATATATTTTTATTTTGCAATTCGCTATGATTTTTTATTAAATCTTGTAATTTGCGTATATTATCTTTTTGCTTTTTAGCAACAAAAATTTGTTTAGTGACATTTAACTCATATGCGCTGTATTTAACTGGCGCTCGCATAATATCATATACTTCAACAAGATTATCAGAAACAAAAAAAGAAAATTCTTTCTGAACGCGTGCAATAGTCTGGCTTACTAATGCAATAGAATTTTTTGTAAGCAAAAAAATGATATCGAATTGATTATCAAATGCCAGAGACATTATTGTCATAAAAGTACGAGTCTTGCCACTTTGAACTTTCCCGAGCAACATGCCAGGCTTATCATTATCTGTTCGATATGTCATCAAATCTCGGACTGTGTTCTCAGCACACTCAAATGTAGCCTTTGAATATGACTCATTGAGTCGATGGTAATTCGTATAAAAATGGCCTTTAGTTTCGACAGAAACAGGAGTCATTGATTAAATTCCTTAAGCATAAAACAGTGCTGCCGGTCACGTGACAAGCACCCTGCTCCAATTGCGTCTCTGGTCAAGGTCACAGGCTTTGGCAAGTCATCGTCGTACTTGCCGCAGGTTTCCGGGACTTGATCCGATTACGTATAGCTAGATCATCAACTCGGGTGAACGAACCCGCGGGTTCGTGTGCCTTGGAAGCAATCGCTATGTTAGCAAAAATAACAAATGCAAATATTCTAGAAGTTACTAGTTGTAAGGAGGTCCCCAAAAAATGCGCACGCCACGTGGGAGGCCACGCTCCGTGATCGGCACGTCGCGCCCGC
>RFXN01000109.1 GCA_009921625.1 Candidatus Fonsibacter lacus
AGGTGCATTGAAGAAAAACCCTAATCAAACAAACGAAGATGTATTTACTACAGATACCTATATCAATGGTCAATACCAAGGTACAGTTGGTAAAAATCCAAGAAGAGATTTAAACCCAAGCGGTTCTGGTACAAGAACATTTAATTATTCAGATGGTGTATTTGTTGCAGAATACCGTTTACCAACAGAAGCAGAATGGGAATATGCAGCTTTAGGATTAATTGAAAATAATCCAGAGCCACGTACAAAACGTCGTCGTGGTGAAGAAGTTATTACCAATCGTAAAGTGTTCCCTTGGGGTGATGCTTACACTACACGTTCTGGTTTCAGAAACCAATACCAAGGTCAATTTTTAGGCAATTTCAAACGTGGAAAAGGCGACCAAATGGGTGTTGCTGGTGGCTTAAACGACAATGCAGACATTCCTGCAGACATCTATTCATACAAACCAAACGCTTATGGTCTTTACAATATGGCTGGAAATGTTTCAAATATGTAGCGCGGGTTTAATTGAGAGGGTTCAGCGCTCTTAGGTGAAACTTCTTGACGCCCGGTACCAGCGCGGGGAGCTTCAAACTCCACCTCAACAACTTCTGGATCTGCCTGGGGGATATCAAGAGACTCATCGACCGTGACGGCAATATTGATCTTCTCGCCCATTTTTGCGGAGAGCGCATCATTGAGAACTGATTTCAACCGGCTCTCCAGGACATCTTTTGCAAAGAGATTTGGGGCGGCTAATAAAAGGTTGGAACCCCCATCGCTCTTGAGAAGGCCAAGTGGTTTGGTGAGGGTAAGAAAGGCGCGATTCTGTGGGGAGTCGTGCGAGACGGAGTTGACGACCCCACTCCACAGCGCCTGGAGATCCTCTTCAACAAGTCCTGTTTCTGTTAAAGACATATCCCCTTCTTTCAGTAACAAATCCACAAAGTTATCCACAGGCTGTGGCCTAAAGTAAGGCTTTAGCCTTCAATCAGCCCCAAAACACCCCAAAAAGCGAGAGTGCCTGTGGACAGAGGCGGAAAGTAAGCCCTCACCCTAGGAAAAGCAAGGGGTTATCCACAAAATTTTTCAAAATCGACCCCCTGGGGCTACCGTTGCCCCCTGCTCTTAAGGCCCCCTTATCGAAGAACGCGATTACCTTGAGACTTTTAGTTGCAGACATGTTCTAAGGAGTAACCCACAACATGAAGCGCACCTTCCAGCCGAACAATCGTCGGCGCGCGAAGAAGCATGGCTTCCGCGCACGTATGGCCACCCGTGGTGGACGCGCAGTTCTCTCTGCTCGTCGCGCTAAGGGTCGCGCTCGCATCTCCGCATAAGTTTCACCTCGCGGCGTGCTAGCAGCCATCAACCGCCTAACTTCTCGCGAAGACTTCGCGCGCGTTACGCGATCTCCTATTAGATCAACCACCCACACACTCGTTGGTTATCTCACAAACGAACCAACCCTTACCACACCCAAAATTGGTTTTGTTGTATCGCGTGCAATTGGTGGATCAGTCACACGTCATCGCGTCACACGTCAATTACGCCACGCATCCAAGAACGCGCTACACATTTTGCCCCAAAGCTCCATGGTTGTTGTGAGAGCAACAAAGAGAGAACAAGACCCTCATAACGAGATCCCCGAACTTTTCACCTCATTAAACAAAAAGGCTTCTCGATGAGAAAGCTTCTACAAATCTCAACACTTCCATTTCTTGGACTTATCAAACTCTGGCAGAAATTCATCGCCCCAGGTCTTGCACCGCGTTGCAAGTACTACCCATCATGTTCGCAATACACATACGAAGCGATCAAGAAATACCACATCATCGGAATTTTTCTCGGTGCATGGCGCGTGATTCGCTGTAACCCATTTAGTCATGGGGGAGTCGACCATGTTCCAAACACCTTGAAAATCAAGCGTTTTACGCTGTTAAACCACAAGACTGAAGGAGCGCGCTAATGGGCTTTATTTTAGATCCTTTATATTGGATCGTTTCTGGGGTTATGGTTGTTATCCATAAAGCGCTCTCACCAATCTTTGGCGCAGCAAGTGGTGTGACATGGTCACTATCCATTGTTGGTCTTGTTATCTTGATTCGTACTTTGCTTATTCCACTCTTTGTAAAACAAATCAAATCTCAACGAGCACTAACCGCACTTTCCCCTGAGATGAAGAAGATCCAACAGAAATACAAAGATGATCGCCAAAAGCAATCAGAAGAATTGATGAAGCTTTATAAAGAGCATAAAACAAACCCGATGGCGTCTTGCTTTCCAATTTTGGCGCAAGCACCAATCTTCTTTGCTCTCTTTACAGTTCTTAATGGAATTGGAAAAAATCCACCTCAAGCTCGTGGAGTTCTTACAACAGAGTTGGCAGCCCAAGCAGCTCAAGCCGAATTCTTTGGTGCGCGAATTTCACAAACATTTTTAGGTTCTACCGACAGTACAGTTAAAATCGTTACAGTATTTCTTATTGCGTTGATGTCGCTCACAACGTTCACAACACAACGTCAATTGATGGTCAAAGGAATGCCAAAACTCGATTCATCAAACAACATGATGTTGCAGCAGCAAAAAATCATGTTGTACTTATTCCCCATCATTTTTGCTGTTTCAGGAGTTAACTTTCCTATTGGAGTTTTGATTTATTGGTCGACCACCAATCTTTGGACATGGGGCCAACAGTTTTACGTCATTAAACGTAACCCCACCCCAGGTTCTCCAGCCTGGGAAGAGCTCCAAGCAAAAAAGGCGAAAAAAGCCGGCTCAAACCCAGAAACCGCCACTGAAGGTGGATCGGTCGCCACAGAGGAACCCAAGCCCACCGGGCAGCGTGAACAACCACGTAAGAAGAAAAAGAAGCGCAAATAGGTTTAAATGCCTCAAATCGGGGCAATTAGTACAGGAGATGAGATG
>RFXN01000110.1 GCA_009921625.1 Candidatus Fonsibacter lacus
CCGGCGGCAATCGTCATCGTCTCACCGGTACGAGGATTCCGTCCCTGACGTGCTGGGCGGGAAACAACCTCAAATGAGGCGAAGCCCGGGATGGCTACTTTGTCGCCCTTAACAAGAGCTGCCTGAATCGAATCGATGATTGCCTTAAGGACGTTATCGACCTGGCTCGCTGGCATCTTGGTACGTTCCGCTGCTGCTGCGACGAGTTCACCTTTGTTCATGTATCTCTCCTTGCTAGAAGATGGCCTTGGCTTGATAGCTAGGTCGCCAAAAAGCCGTAAATTGAACCCTAGCCCCAGAACCCGCCTAAATAGCGGAGATTCCCCCAAGTACCCTTCGGGCGTGTTGAAAATGGCTGATCGGGGGCTGGTCGGAAAGGTTTAGGTCTTAGCCACTTATTCGAATCGGCGGCTACCGGCACCAAGAGTGATGGTTCGAATATAGGAGTAAAAGGAAAGTCCCTCTTTACCTTGCTCGCGCTCGCCATAGGAGGAGTCCTTTGTACCGCCAACGGGTGCGTGGAAATCAAGGCCGGCTGTTGGCGCATTGACCTTCACCATGCCGGTCTTTAGCGATTGTGCAACGCGAATAGTTGCTTCGAGATCGCGACCGTGAACACTTCCTGTTAATCCAAATCGAACGGCATTTGCCGAATCAATTGCCTCGCCAACACTTTTCGCGCGAATCACTCCAGCAATCGGACCAAATGTCTCTTCTTGATTAAAGCTATCTTCTGGTCCTAAATCAGCAATCAACGTTGGTGAGTAGAACCAACCATCGCGATCAACAAGGCCACCACCGGTCAAAACTTTTCCGCCACGAGCAAGAGCGCCCTTCGTGGCGTTCGCTACATCAGCGCGCGCGCTATCGGAGATTACCGGACCAACAAGAACGCCCTCAGTTGCCGGATCATTCGGTGCAAGTTTCTCAACTCCAGCAACAAGAGCGTCAGTTACCTCTTTATAGCGCGCATCATCGCCGACAACAATGATTCGACTCGTAGCAGTGCACTTCTGTCCTGCAAAACTCATTGATGCATTAGATAGGTGCGAAACGGTGAGTGCTAAATCTGCATCGGGAAGAACAATTGCTGGATTTTGTCCACCCATCTCGGCTTGAACTGGTTTTCCTAATTTTGCTGACTGAGCGACAATCTGCGAACCAACTTCAGATGAGCCGGTAAAAGAAATTACATCTGCAAACTCGATAATTGCTTGACCACACTCAGCGCCACCAATAAGAACTTGAAAGAGATCTTTTGGTAGAGATTGCGCAAATATCTCCTCAATCAACTTGGCAACACCTATCGCCATGCCACTTGGTTTCATCACAACTGCATTTCCCACGGCGAGCGCAGGCGCTGCCTTCCATACTGGAATTGCAATTGGGAAATTCCATGGCGTAATTAATCCAGCAACGCCATAAGGATCACGAACAGCCATCAGGTAACCAGGAGTGGTTGGTGGAATTACCGTTCCAATTGGATCGATAGCGGCTTGCGCGTTGTAATCCAAGATTGCAATTGCTCGAGCGACTTCACCCTTAGCTTCAACAATTGGTTTGCCCACTTCGCGAGTGATGAGAGCAGCCATCTCTGCGCTACGGGCGCGAAGTCCTTCAGCGCAACCGCGAAGAGCTGCTGCACGAGCCATGGCGTTCTCACTCCATGCTTTCTGAGCGCTTCGGGCGCGAACAACCGCCGCCGCCACTTCAGGCGCAGTAAGAGCGGGCGCTTCTAAAACGATATCGCTTGGTTTCTGCGGGCTGGTGCTGGTGATTACTCTCGCTGTGCTCATGAGGAGAGATTAGCCAAGTTCGGCCGCCGGGCTAAACTGGAGCGTAATAACGGGTAAGGGGGTCGCTACCGATGACATTTGATGGCTCAAAGCCAGTAACTACCTCTTACGACCTGCCAGTTTCCGAACCACTTCGTGAATTGATGCGACGTGGCTGGGGCGTTCCCCCTAGCGAATTAGCCCTTCCAGCAGAGAGCGCACCATGGGCTGCAGCACGGCGCGCAAAACTAAGTTCCCAATTTCCAGGTAAACGTTTAATCATTCCTGCTGGCCAATTTAAAGTTCGTAATAACGATTGCGATTACACCTTCCGGGCAAACTCCGCTTTCATACATCTGACCGGCATGGTCGCCGGCGATATCGTCCCTGAATCAATTCTCTTATTTGATCCAACGCCAACTGGCCATGACATAACGATTTTTGTCCATCCGAAGAATGATCGAAATCTCGAAACCTTTTATCGCGACCGTCGCCATGGTGAATTTTGGGTCGGTAAATATTTATCCTTGACAGACTTAAAAAATAAATATCAAATAACTGCGCGAAACATCAAAGAGCTAGATGAATTTCTCCTTTCGAAGAAAGAAACTTTGACTCATCGCGGCGAAGATCCAAAATTAGACGCAGCCCTTCCCGAGCATGAAAAAGATAGCCAACTCACGATTGCGCTCTCTGAACTTCGATTAATTAAAGATGAGTATGAAATAAGCGAAATACGTCGGGCTGTCAATGCAACTATCCGTGGCTTTACTGATGTCATCAAAACACTACCCGAAGCCATGGCTAACCCTCGTGGCGAACGAGTAATCGATGGCACCTTCTACCGTCGGGCACGTATCGATGGAAATGAGTTGGGATATAACACCATTGCAGCTGCTGGTGCACATGCGTGTGTGCTCCATTGGATACGTAATGATGGCCCTGCGTTATCGGGTGATCTCTTACTACTAGATGCTGGGGTTGAGGTAGAGAGCCATTACACCGCAGATATCACTCGCACTATTCCCATCAATGGAAAATTCACTAAAGCTCAGCGTGAAATTTATGAAATTGTTCTTGCCGCCCAAGAAGCGGGAATTCAAGCGGTAAA
>RFXN01000012.1 GCA_009921625.1 Candidatus Fonsibacter lacus
TCGTCGAAGAAAACTCATTGTGAAGATGCTCAATGAGATTGATGGCTTCGAATGTCCTATGCCTCAAGGCGCGTTCTACGTATACCCAGCAGTTCATAAAGTGTTAGGGCGAGAAATTCGCGGCAAGAAACCTATAACAAGCTCAGAACTTGCAACGCTAATTCTCGATGAGGTCGAGGTCGCTGCTGTTCCAGGTGAAGCTTTCGGACCATCGGGGTATTTGCGATTCTCCTATGCACTTAGCGATGAAGATATCGTCGAAGGAATTTCGCGAATTCAAAAACTTATTAACGGTTAGTTAAAGCGCAAGCCCAATTAGCTGAACTTCTGGAACTAGCGTTATTCCAAAGCGGTTACGTACTGCATTTTGACACCTGCGCGCCAACTCAATAACGTCGCTACTCGTTGCAGAATCAACATTGGTGATTGCCAGTACATGTTTCGTGGAAATTCCAGCTCCACCAAACCGCTCGCCCTTGGAGATGCCTGAATTCTCGAGGAGCCACGCTGCCGATAGCTTTATTGAGCCATCTGAGTTTGGCCATTGCGGTGCATCGCTAGGTAAGGTGGCGGCAACTTCGGGTGAGACCGAGGGATTAATGAAGAATGAACCTGCCGACCAGGAATCTCGATCGGTTGTTGATAGCACCATGCCTTTTCGATTTCGAATGGCAAGCGTGGCTTCGCGCACTTTAGTTACTACTGCTCGCTCCCCAGAAGAAATTCCCAACTCCTGCGCCAATTCAGAGTAAGTAATGGGAATAGAAAGTTCACCTTTCTTTAATTGCACAGTTACATCAAGAACCACATAGCGATTTCGTTCCTCTTTAAAAATCGAGGTGCGATATCCAAAGCCACATTGGTTTGCTGTGAAGGTTTGTTGCTCCTTGCTCTTCCTATCCCAGGTCCGTACGCGCGCAACGACTGAGGAAAATTCTTGACCATACGCGCCAATATTTTGGATCGGAGCTGCTCCCACTTTGCCCGGAATTCCACTAAGAGTTTCAAGTCCAGAAAATCCAGCATCGACAGTTTGGGACACAAAATCATCCCACTCCACCCCGGCTGCAACGGTAATCATCCCACCTGAACAAGCGTCGTAATCAAGTTCACTTCCCCGGCTTTCAATTACTAGCACTGTGCCATTAAATAGATCATCAGTTGCCAAAATATTTGAACCGCCACCTATTATTTGCGCATTAGGTTCGCGCAAAAGAGTTTCAATAATCAATTCATCAGAGGTTCCGTGAACGCCGTTTGTAATCTCGCCACCAACTCGAAAGGTCGTCAACTCGGCGAATTTCATAACATTAGATTACCTGCGCGGAGCGAGAATACCTAGATTTCCTCGGAATCGTTTGAGTAATCGTTGATAATTTTCTTTCGAATTCTTCTCTCGATAGCTGCTATCTGCATCGTGATAGCCATGATGCCGCTCTTGAATCAAGGGCAGTTCAACTTGCATTAACCTGCCGCCTGATTCCCGAAGTGCGAGAGAGAGTTCTAAATCTGCATTTCGGTAATACTTTGCGCTCGGGTTTGCGCCAACAGAGAGTGCGAATTCACGATGTAAAACCATGAAATAGCCAAAGAGCACATCAACTTCTCCTGGGCCTTTATCGACAACGGAGCGCCACTCATCCTCAAGATTGATTAAGCCTCCACGCCAGCCAACGCCAACAAATCCAGCATCTAATTGTGAGATCACTTCGCCAAATGGATTCGACTGAAATCGGGTCGATGGGTCCATTAAAAGAATATACGAAGTTTTTACTTCGCTAAAAAGTAAATTAACCGCGTTTGACCAACCTAATTTCTGTTTCACGTAGTGGGTAGTGACTCTCGTGTGCAACTTTTCTAATATGGAGAAATCTTGCTTTCCATTTATCAGTAGAAAAATCGGGACCCCCGAATGTTCCAAGATAGATTGGATGCACGAGAGAGCGTCTTCTGCAAAACCATCAACAATTACCGTAGCGGTAATGTCACTTTCGGAAATCACAATTTAACTCGAACTTTTGTCTGGTTTAAAACCTTGTTACCATCACATATCGCCGCGACTTCAATAGTCAGATCCTCACCAGTAAGTGCAATAACTTTCCCCGTAAAGGAAACGGCAACATCAACGCCCGCCGGAATAATAACTGGCTTAGCAAAACGCGTGTTGAACTCAAGGATAAATCGCTCGCTGCCAATCCACGATCTAACGGCTTCACCGGCGAGCGCCATGGTGAACATGCCATGTGCGATGACATTTGGCAGCCCGACTGATTTGGCAAATTCCTCGCTCTGATGAATTGGATTTTGATCACCACTTGCATCTGCGTATTTTTTTAAACTCTCCCGATTTATGTAAAAAATTCGCTCGGCAAATTCCATTTCAATCTGCCAAATCATTCTTGCTCTCCTCTAAAAACTAGGGTCGACCAAGTAGCAGATACCAACTCTTCATTGTTAACATCAAAGAAATCAGTTCTTATCGAAATAAACTCGTTACCCGCAAGGCTTTTGTAGCTCTCTATTTCACTTGCATACTTAAGTTGGTCTCCGGCGCGAATGGTTCGATGGTGCAAAAAGCGCTGATCGCCATGGACGACTCGGGACCAATCGAAACCCAATGTTGGTAAAAATTCTTCAGCCGCTGAGACTGAAAACGAGATCAGAAAAGTAGGTGGGGTGAATCGACTATCCGCACCAATAGCTTTGGCGAAAGTTGTGATGGATTCTTCAGTTACTTCACGAACTGCATCAGCAGAAAATCGGCGCCCGACCAATTCGGGGCCGTGCACTGCCATGGGTTAACGGCTCTCCCGATGGAGTGTGCTTGCCTTGCAACGTGGGCAGAACTTCTTCATTTCCAGACGATCTGGATCGTTACGACGATTCTTCTTGGTGATGTAGTTGCGCTCTTTACAATCTACGCAGGCCATGGTGATCTTTGGGCGAATATCCGCGCTCTTGCTGGCCATCGTCCTACTCCTTTATTAGAGTCCACACTTCTCAACAACGTCGGGAAGGTTACCGGTTAGGCCACCTCTTATGGAAATTAAAGTGTCAAAACTGGTAGCGGAGGCCGGATTTGAACCGGCGACACAGCGATTATGAGCCGCTTGCTCTACCAAGCTGAGCTACCCCGCCGAGCCCCCCAACGGAATCGAACCGTTGACCTTTTCCTTACCATGGAAACGCTCTACCGACTGAGCTAGGGGGGCAGTACTTAAGGGGAAAAGGGTACCTCAGTTTGAAGGGGGTCGCTCCAGCATCTCCGTAACCAAAGCGGCAATGGCCGAGCGCTCGCTGCGAACCAAGGTCACATGGGCAAAGAGCGGATCGCCTTTGAGAGCTTCAATGACTGCGACCACACCGTCGTAACGGCCGACCCGTAAATTATCGCGCTGTGCGACATCGTGTGTGAGAACTACTCGCGAGCCCTGTCCGATGCGCGAGAGCACGGTAAGAAGTACGCCTCGCTCCAACGATTGCGCTTCATCAACAATGACAAAAGAATCATGTAGGGAGCGGCCGCGAATGTGAGTTAGCGGCAACACTTCAATTAATCCACGAGCCATAATTTCTTCAATTACTTGTTGACTAACAAGTGCACCTAAAGTGTCAAAAACTGCTTGCGCCCATGGAGACATTTTTTCACCTTCAGAGCCAGGAAGATATCCAAGCTCTTGTCCTCCGACCGGATAAAGCGGGCGGAATACAACGATCTTCTTATGCAAGCGTCGCTCCATTACCGCTTCAAGTCCGGCGCAGATTGCTAGCGCACTCTTTCCAGTTCCCGCGCGACCGCCAAGCGAGACGATTCCAATTTCATTGTCGAGAAGTAAATCTAATGCGATTCGCTGCTCTGCACTTCGACCATGCAAACCAAACACTTCTCGATCTCCCCGCACCAACTTAAGTTTCTTGTCTTGCGTAACACGTGCTAAGGCGCTTCCTTTATTTGAGTGAATAACTACTCCGGTGTGAACTGGGAGATTAGAAACTTCAAGACTTTCCACTCGCTCACTTTGATAGAGCTGATCTACTTGCTCAGATGCAAGTGCGAGTTCAACTATCCCCGTCCAGCCGCTACTGACCGCGAGTTCTGCACGGTATTCCTCGGCATCAATTCCCACAGCAGAAGCCTTCACACGAAGCGGCAAATCTTTGGTTACTAAAATTACGTTTTTGCCCTCATGTTTGAGGTTTCTCGCGACGGCAAGTACTCGTGAATCATTGGTGCCATCTCGAAAGAAACTCGCCGGTAATCCAGTTGTTTCACTATGGTTTAGTTCAACAGTGAGGGTGCCACCATTTTCATTAAGCGCCATTGGGGCATCGAGTCGTCCATGCTCGACTCGAAGTTCATCAAGTGTTCGAAGAGCATTACGCGCGAAATATCCCAATTCAGGATGGTCTCGCTTACTTTCGAGTTCAGAGATCACCACTATCGGAAGAACAATCTCGTGTTCGTCGAAACGATTGAGGGCCGCTGGGTCAGCCAGCAGGACGCTGGTGTCTAAGACGTAGGTCTTGCGAGTCTGCTTTGGCTCGACTGGCACCCAAGCTCCGTTCATGTCTAGAGTCAAAGCCTAGAACTCTTTTGTTAATTAGCGACTGCGACACGCTATATGTGCTTGCGAGTTACTTACCGAACCGCCGATTCCGTTGAGCATACGCGCGAAGGGCCCGTAAGAAATCAAGGCGACGGAAATCAGGCCAAAAGGCTTCGCAAAAATAAAATTCAGAGTGTGCGCTCTGCCAAAGTAAGAAACCAGAAAGTCGTTGTTCGCCGGATGTTCGAATAACTAAATCAGGATCTGGTTGTCCCGCCGTATATAAATGACGTGAGATCTCATCCATCGACATCTTGTCGATTGCTGATTCTAAAGTCTCCCCTTTTGAAAGATTTTCTTTGAGCAACCGACGGACTGCATCAGTAATCTCTCGACGCCCGCCATAACCAATTGCTAAATTAACAATTAATTTCTCACGCTCGGGACTTTTTGCAACCGCCTCTTCCAGCCTTGTAGATAACCATTCAGGCAACAAATCAGTTGCACCAACGACATGTAACTTCCATCGACCAAACTTTGAGAGCGCATCTACTGTTTCAGCAATTATCTCTAGTTCTTCACACCAAGAGAGAAAGTCAATTACTTTTCGCGCACCTGCGCTATGACCACTTTTCGAGGAAGCGAGGTTTGCCTTGGCCCACCTTCGATTTCCATCGAGAATCACACCAACGTGCTTTGGGGAGGCAGATAAATCTAGCCTTTTAAATAGCCTTAATTCATATATCGGGTAAAGAACTCTTTTAAGAACCCGTTTTACCAATCTCATATTTGTTTACGAATTCTTAATGAGGTTCTGCGCTTTACGTTCCGTTATAAATGAAGCGATTGGCAACGTTCCAGCTAATACAAATGCGATGATTCTCGTTGGGTGCCAATGGGCTTTCACAGAGAGATGCACAGTGGCTAAGACATAAAGTGCATAGACATACCCATGGACAATTGCTCCAGTCATAACCACATCCTATCTTCGCAAAGCAGTCAACTGGCACTCCTTGAACGTAAGAAGGGCAAGGCCAGTGATAACAGCCCCATTAGCCACCAAACCACGACATACGAAATATGCTGCCAATAAAAACCCGCCACTTTGATAACAGGCATGGGAGATGGCACTTCAATTAATCCACTCTCAGGAGTTTCAGATTGCGCAATGATGTACCCATCAAAGAAATCTGATCCGAAGTCTGAGAGTAAGAGCGCAGAATCAATTCGGGGCAAGGTTCCTCTCTCCACCTCTCCAAATTTATTATTTATCTGGCTAGGAAATAGTCGCCCCATAACTTCTATCTCTTCTGAGCCGGGAGCATTGACATTTCCCGCTACCCCTCGCACCACCGCAACTTTGCCTGACCCTAAAACCTCATAGACGCCCACTACCCAAGTATTTTTTTCACCGGTGGCATCCTCTTGGTTTGGCGCCTTGAGGTTGGCCAAAAGTTTTCCACGAAAAGTAACAATGCGATTTAAGGCGTCGCTGTCGAGCGCTTCATTTGGTTTTGCAACCGAGAGCAATTCGGCGACAGGTTTCTCTTGCTGAGGTTTAGCGAGTTCTTGTAGTAACCGCGCCCGATCAAGTTGCCAAATTCCCAATCGGAAAAAGATAGCGGCAAAAAAAATGGCAAGAAGTACTACTCCAATTCTTTGACGGTTACGCACAATGGTTTTCAGAGTTGACTGGTTTTTTAATTGTCATCCTGGCGCCTGCGGTCAAGATTCCGAAGTCTCTTGTAGCCACTTCGAATAACTAGCGCGACTGCAACGAAGAGAGTGAAGACCACTACTGCTCCGACAGTGCCCGGATTAACGATTGAGGGATCAGGAATCGTTGTCATAGGCAATAATCTACCCATGACTGAGCCTCGAGGTCGAATTAAAACCGTCTTTCTCGCCATTCTCTTTCTTCTTTTCACTGCTATTTTCTCTATCGCTGGCATTCGATTTGCGAATCCAGAGCTAAAGACGGATTTGATTGCATTTACTATCGATTCCCCAAACCAAACTACTATTCGATTTCTTGTTGTTCGGAGAGATCCTCAAGTTGAGTTGACCTGCAGAATTATTGCCCGAGACTTCAGCACCGCAATCGTTGGTGACCGCTACGTCGACGTTGGGCCAACAGATACAAAGTCGATAGAAGTTACCGAGCAAATACCCACACGCTCCACGGCAGTGAATGCCACTCTCGTGCGCTGTCTGCCAAAAAATAGGTAAACTTGACGCTATGAGCACCTCCAAAACGTGGCTAACTCAAGAGGCCTACGATCGACTTAAGGAAGAGTTGACACATATCTCCACAAAAGGGCGCGAGGAAATTGTTGCGCGAATCGCAGCTGCTCGTGAAGAGGGAGATTTAAAAGAGAATGGTGGTTATCACGCCGCGCGTGAAGAGCAGGGCAAGCTTGAAGCACGCATTCGCCAGCTAACAGCGATGCTTGAAAGCGCTGAAGTAGGAAGCGCGCCACAGGGTGCTATGGAGGAAGTGACGCTGGGTTCTATGGTTACAGTGGAAATGGGTGGCGAGAAAATTGAATTTCTACTTGGTTCTCGAGAAATCGCTGCTGAAAATGTTAAGGTCTTTAGTGAGAAGTCACCACTTGGTGCCGCAGTATTAGGTAAGAAGATTGGTGCGAGTACCGATTATTTATTACCTAATGGTAAAAAGAATACGGTGAAAATTCTTGCTGTCAATCCATATTTGGGTTAAAACTTTTATTTAGGCGATACGTTCTTGTATTTACGAACGCTTAGTGGAATAAAGATTGCCATGAGCAGGGCAATGTAAATCAGTGACATGATCAATGGATTTTGTGATGGGAAAGAATTGGCAGTTGCACCGAACATTGGCTGCAACCCAAAGAGGTTGCGCACTCCTGCAACCATTGTTGAGACTGGGTTCCATTCTGCTACATATTGCAGTGGTCGTGGCATTCCAGTCGTAGGTGCAAATGCATTACTGAGAAAAGTCATCGGAAAGACGAAGAGAAAAACTGCGCTATTGGCAACTCGGCTATCTCGCACTGAGAGTCCAACCAGCACGCCCATCCAAGACATTGCATATCCAAATACCAATAAAAAGAGGAAGCCGCCGAGTATTTCAATAATGCTTGAGCTTGGCCGCCAGCCAACTAAAAGTCCCGCTAACGCCATTACTACGAGGACCACAACATTGAGAGTGGCATCTCCGAGAGTTCGACCAACGACGACTGCCGATCGAGCTATGGGAAGTGACCGAAACCTATCGATGAGCCCCTTTTGCATATCTTCTGCAAGGCCCAGAGCGGTGCTTGCTACCGTGAATGCAACTGTCTGAACAAAGATTCCTGGCATCAATAATTGAACATAGTCAACACCTGGCGTTTTAATTGCGCCGCCGAAAACATAGCGAAATAACAGGACGAACATCACTGGTTGAATTGTTGAAAAAATTAATACTTCAGGGACTCTGAAGAGCTGCAGTAATTGACGCTTAGTGATGACTAATGCATCTTTCATCGCTTACCTCGCTTTGCTTTCGTATTTACAACTTCCTCAACTTTTTCTTCTGCGATATGCCCAGTTAACGCAATAAAAACATCATCAAGTGAAGGGCGTTTTAGGGCAATATCCAAAGGATGAATTCCAGCAGCATCTAACTCACGAAGTGCTTCAAGAAGCGTTGCCGTACCACGAGGGGCTGCCACCGAAATCTTATGGACGCCCAGATCTTCAGTCGCTGAGCTACTAGTGATTCGCTCAACAATTCTTCGTACCTCACCAAGCTGCTCGGCAGGGACAGAAATCTCTAAACGCTCTCCACCAACATCCTTCTTCAAGGAGTCTGCCGTTCCTTTGGCAATAACGTGGCCGTGGTCAATCACTACAATCTCATCGGCTAATTGATCTGCCTCTTCGAGATATTGAGTAGTGAGCAGCAAGGTGACGCCACCTTTGACTAATTCATTAATGACTTCCCACATTTCCTGTCGACCGCGAGGATCAAGTCCGGTTGTTGGCTCATCCAAGAAGAGCACTTTTGGCTTCACTATGAGTGATGCAGCGAGATCTAAGCGTCTTCGCATACCACCGGAATACGTTTTGATTGGACGTTTTGCGGCATCAGTTAACGAAAATTTTTCCAGCAATTCCTCAGCTCGCGCTTTCGCACCGCGGCTAGAGAAATGGTAGAGGCGACCAAACATTATTAGGTTATCCCAGCCGGTAAGCGTCTCATCTACTGCTGCATACTGACCAGAGAGACCAATAATCTCCCGAACTTGTTGAGGGTGATGCAGAACATCTATTCCGGCAACGGTTGCACGTCCAGAATCAGGACGAAGAAGCGTGGATAGCACGCGCACAGTTGTCGTTTTTCCCGAACCATTTGGGCCAAGAAGTGAGAGCACTGTCCCCTCTTCTACAGAGAGGGATAAGCCATCGAGCGCGCGTACTTCTTGATTAGCGCCATAAGTTTTAACCAAATCTTCGGCAATGATGGACGCGCTCATCGATCTCCTTTGGTTCTCACTCCCTCGTACGATAGCCTCAAAGGCGATGAAAACGCCATTCCGCAATCTTCCTCCAGAGGTTCCCATATTGGCTTCAGCCGCATTCCTCGTCGCTGCCGGTTTTGGTTTCATCGCCCCAGCCACACCAATTTTCGCTCGTTCATTTGGCGTATCCCAGGCTGCAGCTGGCGCTGTTGTGAGTCTCTTCGCTTTTACACGATTCTGCACTGGCTTAACTGGGGGAAAACTCGTAGATCGTTTCGGACCACAAAAAATGATGGCATCAGGTCTATTTATCGTTTCTTTCTCTGCATTACTTGCAGCTTTCTCACAAAATTACTATCAACTTCTTTTCTTTCGAGGAGCAGGTGGTTTTGGTTCAGCGGTATATACGGTCTCCGCAACAACAATTTTATTGCGAGTCGTTTCTGATGACCAACGTGGACAAGCGCAATCAACATTTCAATCTGGTTACCTCTTTGGTTCGATAACTGGGCCACTCTTTGGTGGGGCTCTCGTTGAGTTTTCATTAAGAGCGCCATTCTTTGTTTATTCCATTACCGTTGCTGGCGCTGGAATGGTCGCGCTTATTTTTCTCTCTACATCACAGAGCTCGCAGAAAAGTTCGCCATCTCAAGATGAAGTGACGATGCAAATTCGAGATGCTTTGAAAATTCACGGCTATCAAGTTGCCATTTTGGGCTCTTTTGCACTCGCGTGGTGCGGTATTGGCGTGCGTATATCCCTCGTGCCGCTATATGTAACGGAGGGACTTGGCTTACGCCCCGTTGCATTAGGTGCAGGGCTTGCGGCGGCAACAATTCTTCAAGGGTTAACGTTGATCCCAGCTGGAAAATTTGTTGATAAACATGGTCGACAAAAAGGGATCTTGATTGGCGCATTTATCACCCTTTCAGGCTTAGCAATATTTGCATTCGTTGAAAGTTATCCAGGTTTTATTCTTGGTATGGGGTTTGCCGGACTTGGCGCGTCATTCTTAAGTAGCGCTCCCGCTGCACTAGTCGGCGATGTGATGACGGGCAAGAGTGGCAGAGTTGTTGCACTTTGGCAGATGAGTAGCGATTTTGGTTTGGTGATTGGGCCCATTGCCATGGGTTTTGTCGCTGATAATCAGAGTTTCAAGGCTGCTTTTCTAGTGGCAGCGCTTTTTTTAATTCCAGTCATAATTCGTGGAATTAATCTTCCAGAGACTCGGCGCTCACATCTTCCGCCACCATACGAGCCTTCGTAATAAAAAGTAAAGGCTGTACAGAGCCGTTTACTCTGTACAGCCTATTTACTGTTTAGTTGTAGTTAATCGCGACGAAGAATTGCAAGTAACCGCAAGATTTCGAGGTAGAGCCAGACTATTGTGACCATAAGGCCAAACGCTGCTCGCCATGATTCTTGCTCGCCAACTCCTTGACGTACTCCCTCTTCAATTTGATTGAAATCGAGAACGAGGAAGAGTGAAGCTAGGACAACTCCGCCAGCTGCGAGGAGTAATCCAATTCCACTCACGCCATAGAAACCAAATCCGCCACCAACTCCAACAAAGGATGCGATGAGGCTGGCAACTCCGAGAACGAGATAACCAATTAGCGCACCCATCAAAATTCTTGTGAATTGTGGAGTCGCTCGGAGCTTTCCACTTCGATAGAGCGCTAACACGCCTACGAATGCAGCGAGCGTTCCGATTACTGCTTGGCTGACAATTCCAGGATAAACATCATTATAAAAACGACTGATTGCTCCAATTGCAAGACCTTCAAGACCCGCATATGCAACTACCAAAGCTGGGCGAACATTTTTTGAAAATGAAATGATAAGTGACAGGCCAAGAGCGCCCAATAGCGAAATCATGGCGATGCCAAAACCTACGTTGAAGAACCACGCAGCAGCACCTACTGCAACGAGGATCGCAAAGAGGAAGCCGGTTCGCGCGACGACATCATCCATCGTCATTCGACCAGTTTGTAGCGGTGTAGCGCTCGGAGCTGAATACATCTCTTCAAGCGCATGGGTGGAACGTGGTTCAAAAGCTGCATAGCCACGTTTGTTTCCAAAAGCGCGACCAAGAACAGGGTTAGAACTACGCATCGTTTGTACTCTCCTTATTGGCCTTGTGGGCCTTACTCGCCTTACTCGTGCAGTGGAAGATCCACGCACAGCCTTAATAGTAGAGAAGTCAGATTAAATATTCCTGAGAATATACAAGGCAGATATACACTTTCCATTACATTGGGCCAAGTAGGCCGATTGGCGCTACCTAACGCCAGAAATATCGGGAGGTGGGCAGGTGGAAATGAACCGCGGGCGCCGGTTTCTCTCCGGGCTGATCACTGCTGCTTTGGCCTTCAATTTTCTCAGCGCAACAATTACCTCGGCCGCAGATGAAGGCCACCGGCTCATGATTGTCGATGCCTTCTCTGAGGGAGTAAGTAGCGGCTCAGAAATCTACTCAGTACCTGAAGAGCAAGTTCAAAAAATTCTCAAGAACGAGCCGAGCGCTGTCCCGTCGAATCGCAAGTTTTGTGATTCCCTTGCCGCTCCTATTTGCAAAGAGGGAAGCGCTCTAAACCTTCGGATATACCTACCTAAGTGCACTGAAATTCTAACCAATTACTGTATCGATTCACTGGCAATATCTGGAGCTGCCGATACTCTCCTCCAGCCAGGGATACTCCTGGGTTATACCGACGCTCGCACTTACCGAGCTGATTCCGCACGTGGCGTACCTGAATCTGCAACCACGTCACGATGGAAAGTGGCTGGAGTAAATAATCAGGCAGGTACCGATACATACGCAGTAAAAGTTCTTCTTGATGGCTTTTTGTCAGCGACATCTAATGCGCTCTATGTCTTTCAAGTAAGTGCTCTTATTGAACCTTATGCCGAGAAAGTCGGTAATGCGAATACCTCGATGGAGTGCACCTCGTGGCAATCTGGAACTGCATGCGGTGTTCGAAAAGATTTCGCAGAAGGGCAAAAGGCACAATTAAGCGTGCGACTTCCAAACACCATAACTGGCTGGTTACATGGAAGATTAAAAGACGCTTCGATATCCGTAGAAAAATTTGATAGTCAGCAAAATAAGGTGACGGTCACTGCAGAAAATGTAAGAGTGCCCGAACTCAACACTCTCTTCACTGATGCTCAAGTGGATACTTTGGCAAATCCGGCTTTCTTTAGACCCAACGGGATCAAATGGAATAGCGTTAATGCTGGCAATCCAGCTTCATTGGAATGGGTGAAACAACTAGCAAAACCTTTAAATGAGACCGCTACAGGTGAGCATACGACCTGGTCTTTCTCAACCATTCCGTCCAATCGAGGCACCAATAAATGTTTTGATGATAAGACCCAACTTCTTGGGGTGGTTATGACGAACTCGCTGGTGTATTCGCCTAATGCACCAGAATTTGATGGTTCGCAGTTAAATTACCAAGTTGGTGGTCTGCATTTTCAACCTGATGGGAAAACACCAAATCTCGGTACCTACGATTTATTGATGAAATCTGCGACAGCTCGCTGCTTGTACAACTTCACAGAAGCGCCGCTGTCTGCCTCTGTCTCCGTAACCTACGCCGATGGTGGCGAACAAAAAATCTCAACCACCACTCTCACTGAAAAGGATGGTTGGCTACACCTCGGTGCATATGGATTTACCTTTTCCAGCCCCGTACTTCGAGTGAAACTCAATGGAGTTCCGAAAGCCTTGCCACAAAATTCTGCCAATTCTTCCGCAAAGAGCTCTCCAACAGTGAAGCAACCCACGAAGAATTACACGATAACGTGTGTTAAAGGCAAAGTAGTGAAGAAAGTGATTGCACCAAAACCAAACTGTCCTTCGGGTTGGAAGAAGCGGTAATTATTTCCGTTTTACGTACCCAGTAGGACATTTAGTACCCGAGACCATCAGAATTTTTTTACCCTTTATGCAGGTAATTTTCTTTACTACAGGTTTAGACACAGTTGCTTTGGAATTCATGGCTGGGATTGGTGAACCAGTAAGTTTGATTCGAATCACAGGTGATGAGTAGGTAAAGTTATAAGCGCTCAATGAAAGCCACCCAGAATCCTCTTTCACTACCGTTGTCGCCACGTTACTACTTCCATCTTCCGACGTAATCGAAACTACCGCACTAATTGGTGCATTTGAGAAATTATAAATACATCGCGCAACCTTTGAACTCATTACTAAGTCATAAGTTCCTTTGAAAGCGGTTTTACCATCTGGTTCAAAGTGAGTTGCTGCAACTTTATAATCTAAGGTGCCGGAGTTTTTGTCATAGATAGGGGGTCCGTCCAAGTATTCCGCCGCGTTGGTTGTCACAATGCCAGCAAGAGAATCAATTTGATTGAGGCATTGCTTGATTTCATTTGAAACTTCAAACTTCAATTTCACTCAACGGTTTACTCTTATTTTCAGGGCCAAATAGTGGAGACCCTGAGTTGGGCTTACCTTTATAGAAATCTTTAATGCTTTGCGGTGCATTGTCGTTATTTACCCAGACTGCGTTGACGGGGATTTTTATCGGTTCTGCGCTTACTGAGAGTGTGCTTCCGCCAAATTTATTAGTTGATACTTGAATGGAAGGACCTTTTACCCGACCATGAAGCCATCCATTCCATTTTCAGTTCCAATGTTGTCGAACCCTTTTGTGTATAAATTGGGATTGGTACTAGCACCGCTGTAGGTATATTTTCCAGCAATCAATTTAACGGCTGTAAGAGAAATTGCGAAGCTATCAAGGATGAATGGCTGGTTTGGCTGCCATTTAGATCCCACCATCTGCGCTTTGACTAGATAAGTATCGCCACCGTTATGAGGTGCTCCCGGTACTCGTATGAGTGTTGGGGCGCCACCATTTGGCACCTTTAATTTTGTGCTCCCTTTAAAATATTGTGGATTACCCAATGGAAATTGGCCAAGAATTGAAAAATCAAGAGGTTTATTTCCGCCATCGCTAAAAGCTATATCACGCATACAATCAACTACTACTGAATCTGAACAGAGCGGCAGATCGGCTCGGAAGTGAATATCAGTGCCCACGCAATCTGCGCTCGCTATATCTGAACAGGCAATAACAGAGGTTCCATTTCCACCGCTGTCTCGCGTAAGAGCAATTGCGTACGAAGGAAATCTGTATAGCGAGGCAAGATCGTTTCGGTAATAACCTTGAACGTTCTTAAAACTTGGCGTCCAAGGTGGTAAATATTGTTCATCGGAAACCGCTTGATATCCATTACATGCGTATAAAGATGAATCACAGTAGCGCTCAATGGGTAATGATTGATCTACAGTCACATCTGAAGCTGCAATGACCGGAGTTGAAAATATTGACAAGAAAAGCGATGAGATAAGGGCTAATAAAATGAGTCCACGTTTCATTAACTACTCCAGCCCCTTGCTGCCAGCTAGCGATGTGATTAACAGTAACCTCTTAATTAGGTACTTCAAGTCAGCTCTGCCTCTGTTGGTGAAATTCCGTGGGGATTGACCTATCTGGCACGAAAAATAATGTGCCCCGGGTGGGGGTCGAACCCACACTTGGAGGATTTTAAGTCCTCTGCCTCTGCCATTGGGCTACCGGGGCGCTGCCGCCATCTCACGTTTAACGGGGTGTAAATCTACCTGCTCTGGTGAAGATTTTTTCCATCTCCCCTGGCAGAAGCTTTCCAGTAAAGGTGTTCTGTTGACTCGGGTGATAAGAGCCAAGGAGTAAATAACCATCACAATCAACCTCGACGCGGTGAGCAAATGCCACTTTTTGATCCGGAAGTGAAATGCCAATCTCACGAAGCGCGCGCCAGAGCGAGTCCCACGCAAAGGCGCCGAGCGCGATAAATACTCGCGCCTTTGTCATCGCTGCGAGTTCAGCAGTTAACCATGGAAAGCAGGTATCACGTTCCTGTGGTGTGGGTTTATTGCCTGGAGGGGCACAACGCACAGCGGTAAGAATTCGCACCGAATTTAATTGGAGACCATCATCGCGTGAGGTACTCGTCTCTTGATTTGCCAACCCGCTGCGATGTAACGCGCCATAAAGCCAATCGCCCGAAGCATCTCCAGTAAATACCCTGCCGGTTCGGTTTGCGCCATGCGCGCCTGGCGCAAGTCCGACAATAACAATCTTCGCATCATCGGGACCAAAGCCAGGAACAGGTTTACCCCAATACTCTTGATCTTGATAAGACTTTCGCTTCACGACGGCGACTTCTTCGCGCCATTGCACTAAACGCGAACATTGCCGACAGGCGACTATTTCATTATTTAAGAGTTGCAACGATGCCATCAAGAATATCTCGTTCACTTGCTATGAATTCGACAGCGCCGGTGCGTTTCATGATTTCTGCTAGAACTAACGAACCAGCTGCAATTACCTCAACTCGTCCAGGATGCATATAACCAAGTGCTGCTCCAACGGCAACAAGAGTTTTTGCAGATCGAATTGGAACAATCTCTTCTACAAGATCTATTGCGCGATTAATATCTTTCTGAGCCAAGATAATTTCATTGCTCGTTGGTGGATCATTTTTGAAATGTCGCTCAGTCATTCGTACGCAACCAATATCAACGCTTCGGGCAGCGCTCACGCTTTCATCGCCCAGCACAAACTCAGTAGAGCCGCCACCGATATCAACGACGAGAAATGGCCCCTGACTCGCTGACATCTCGGCAGTAGCGCCCAGAAAAGAGAGCTTTGCCTCCTCAGTACCTGCGATTACCTCTGGCGCCACACCCAAGATAGATTGAACAGGGCCGGTAAATATTTCGCGATTTTGAGCATCACGGGTAGCGCTTGTCGCGCAAAATCTAACCTGAGTAACACCATGCTCATCAATTAATCTTTTAAATCTCCGTAGGGCGCTAAGGGTGCGCTCCACCGCTGCAGGAGAGAAATTTTTTGTCTTATCAACACCTTCGCCAAGTTTAACAATTTCCATCTCGCGAATAACTTCTTTACCTTCATCGGAAATCAAAATTCGAATTGAGTTGGTCCCACAATCAATAGCCGCAACTGTGCTCAGCTTACTCACGCTCACTTAAAAATAATTGTGAGCACGGTTGTTCGTTCCACCACACCGGTAATTTTGCAAGAGCTTGATCACCAAGGGTATTAACGCCTTCGCCAGCGGCTAGTGAATGAGCGATAAGTGAATGGAGGCATTTAACTCGTTCTGGCATTCCTCCGGCAGAAATTCCTTGCACCTCCGGAACCGCCATTCCCAACGCTTCGCGCGCAGCCATGTAATCAATATGTGCTGAGTAGTACTCACCTTGCAAGGAAATATCGCTTGCTAGGCGTTCATTCATCTCACTCATTAAGCCAGAACTTTCCAAAGTAGAGATTGCCCCAGTAAGTCGAGGGCAAGTTGCATAAAAGAAAGTAGGGAACGGAGTGCCATCACTAAGCCGTGGCGGTGTTTCAACAACATCTACTTCACCACATGGGCATCGATGTGCGATTGCATGTACATCCCGGGGGGTACGCCCAAGTTGCCTCTTGATTACTTGAATATCGTGGTTATCTGGCTCACGAGATTCTCTATTACTACTCATTCTGAGAAGTGCCCGTGTTCGAAGCGACTTGTTGGATAGATGAGATTAATTTTGTGTACCAGGGCGCGCTACCAAACTGCCTCGTTGCAACTGGGGTCTTTTTCTTTTCGTTAGCGCTCTCCTCTGTCTCAACTCCGAGAACGATGTACTGCCGCTCTCCTGGTAAGACAAAATGAAGGCGTTCTCGCGCTTGTGATTTAACATAATTGGGATCTCGCCACTTTTGAAGCTCAATCTCTGCTTCAGCAAGTCGAGCTTTACGACTAGTTAATTCAGCTTCAATCGCATTTATCTGGGCTCGTTGCGTGAAATAGCGTTGCGCCGGTGGCGCAATGGTCACCGCGATAATAAAGATGACAACTGAAATAGCAATGAAGCGAGCGGTAACGCCACGTTTAACTGCCACGTTCTCGCTCCCCTACATCCCGAACTTTTATCAATCATGAGCTAAATCGAGGAAAAGCACCCTTACCTGCAAAAGTTGCGCGATTACCAAGAGTTTCTTCGATTCTTAGTAATTGATTGTACTTTGCAACCCGTTCAGAACGAGCTGGGGCGCCAGTTTTAATTTGGCCACAATTTGCGGCAACTGCTAGATCTGCAATAGTCGTATCTTCAGTTTCGCCTGAACGATGGCTCATCATCGAGCGATATCCCGATTTATGTGCCAGGGCTACAGCATCAAGAGTCTCGGTGAGTGTTCCTATTTGATTTACCTTCACCAAGAGCGCATTTGCCGCGCCAGTCGAGATTCCCTCAGCTAGACGAATTGGATTGGTAACAAATAGATCATCTCCGACAAGTTGCACCTGGCTCCCAAGTTTCTTGGTGATTTCAATCCAGCCGCTCCAATCATTCTCATCGAGAGGATCTTCAATCGAAACAAGTGGATAAGCAGTCACGAGTTCTTGGTAATAATTGATCATTTCCTCAGAACTTCGAGCTTTACCTTCAAATGTGTAACTGCCATCTTGATGGAATTCTGTCGCTGCAACATCAAGAGCCAATCCGACATCTTTGCCTGCGGCGAATCCTGCAGATGAAATTGCGTTAAGAATTAAATCTAGCGCCTCTCGATTGCTACTCAAGTTTGGCGCAAATCCACCTTCATCACCAATGCTGGTAGCAAGGCCTCGTTTCTTAAGAACTGCTTTTAGCGCATGGTAAATCTCTGCGCCCCATCGAAGTGATTCTGCAAAATTAGTGCGGCAGCCTTTGCAGATGCTAAAGAAATACCTAACAGGGCATTTGCACCTAAGCGCGATTTATTGGCGGTACCATCGAGAGCAATCATTTTTTCATCGATTGCTCGTTGTGCCGTTGGATCCATTGCAGCCACAGCTGGCGCCAATTCATTAATAATGCCAGCGATAGCTTTCTGAACTCCTTTGCCACCATATCGAGCGCCACCATCACGAAGCTCAACTGCTTCATGTGCTCCCGTAGAAGCACCAGAGGGAACTGCAGCAACTCCTCGAATGCCGTTCTCTAAAATTACCTCAACTTCAACAGTGGGATTTCCACGGGAATCGA
>RFXN01000111.1 GCA_009921625.1 Candidatus Fonsibacter lacus
GACGTTCTGGAGGGCAGAACCCCAAACTTCTTGCGCCTTACCAAATGTTGTTGGTAGGTGCCAGAAGTAACCAGCAGCTTCTTTATCAAGGGCCTTCCACAATGCAGCTTGCTTCTTACGATCCGTTACCTTCATCGCAGCATTAACGCGCGCTTCGAAAGCCTTGTAGTTTGGATCGTCGCTGTTCTGTGTGAGGTTAAATCCACCAGATGATGTGAAGAGTTCAGGGATAACAGTTGAAGCGTTAGCCCAGTCAGCACCCCAACCAGAAGCAGACATATCGCTCTGCTTTGCTGGGTTCATAACTGTGGAGTAATAACCAGCGGAAATGATGTTCCACTTAACCTTAATTCCAACCTTAGCCATTGAAGCTTCGATGATTGGAATAGTGTCATTAAGAGTTACAGATTGACGAACATCGAGAGTGATGCCAGTTTCTGTAGCTTTCTTGTAGTTATCAGGGCACTTGGTCTTTGCAGAATCTAGAAGTGACTGAGCCTTGGTGTAATTACCTTCAGGCTTGAAGTCTGCGCTTCCAGGACCAACGACCTTGGTAGGTGCGTAGTCGAGAGCTACAAGTGGGCTGATTGCGCCAGTTGCATAAGAACCTGCGTAATCAGGACCGCCGGCATAATCAAGAAGCGCCTTAATTGGCCATGCGTAGTACATCGCTGCACGTACTTCAAGGCAAGGCATCTTCTTCAAGTTGAATGCGTAATAACGCGCATATGGATCTGAGTTGTTCATACGACGGTTCTTGAACTTGTCGTCCTTGAAGAACTTGTCGCGGTTGGTGGGAAGTGGGCCACCGAAGTTAATTGCTGTTGGGATTGTGTCCTCGAGCATCAACTGATCGATAACTTCTTCATCCATACCGTAAAGAATGACAACTTCGTCTGGATATGGAGTTCTGACGGGGTCAGAAGCCTTTGACCAGTACTTGTTGCGAACCATCTTCAACTGTGTGTCGCTGTTTTCAACGATCTTGTATGGGCCGGTTGACTGTGGGTTCAAGTCGTACTTGTCACCAGTGTCTTTGCTCTTCTGTACAGGAGAGATAACACCGTATGTTGCCAAGTAGTTGAAGTCAGCAATCGACTTGTTAAGGGTGAATGTGATGGTGCGGTTGTCCTTGGAACATGCAACAGCCTTATTGAAAGCTTTTACGCCAGCTGGTGTGTTCTTGTATGGACCTGTGTAGATGGAATTTCCGTCAGCATCTTGAGGAATATCTAGCCAAGTGATGAGGTATGTAGGACCACCGGGAAGAACATCCTGCGCGAAGACGCGAGAGACACCGTAGCGAACGTGTTCGCAAGTGATTGGTGTTCCATCTTCAAACTTTGTACCTGGGCGAAGTGTGAACTTCCAAACTTTTGCCTGGTTACTTGGGACACCCGTATTGGTTGCAAGGTCCGGAACGATGCCAGCTCCTGCTTCACCTGGGACTGGGTTATATGCGACGAGGGTGCGTGTATGGAATGCATTCATAAACGCAAGATCGCGACCAGTGTAGATACGGGTTGGATCAAGGTGATCCAAACGTGGCTCATGCTCAAGCAATGTGAGAATTCCACCTGCTTGTGGAGTTGCTGATTGTGCAGGCGCACTGACTGCTACAAAACCAGAAACGACAAGTGAGGTTGATGCTGCAACTGCAAGAACACGGGCACGAGCAGAAAATCTGCTCATGTAGTACTCCTTTCGACAATGAAGCTTCATAACGAGGTCATCTCGACCCCGACGTGAGGTTAGTCAACCACTCTCAGGCTAATTTGAGAAGGAAGTATGGGAAATTTAACGTTCGGTACGTGGATCTAGCGCATCGCGCAAGGCATCTCCCACGAGGTTAAAGGCCAGAACTACGATCACGAGAGAGCCCGCCACAATTAAGAAGAAGCTCGGCATAGCGGTAACAAATCGTGATGCATTTGAAAGCAGGATTCCCCATGTCGATGCTGGAGGTTGAATTCCAAGACCAAGGAATGAATAAACCGATTCTGCGGCGAGATAACCCGGCAATGAAAGTGACACAACAACGATTACCGGAGCCCAGATATTGGGGATGATCTCTTTCATAATAATTCGGCTTCTCTTTGCACCCATTGCTTGTGCTGCAGTGATGTAATCACGTTCGCGAATGCTAAGGACTTGAGAACGAATCAAACGAGAAAATCCGGGCCAACCAAAGAACGACAGGAAGAAAATTAAAAAGACGATTCGTGCGAAATTATCTCCGCCAATTCCCCAACCTTGAATTCTTTGAACTACCGGGGTGCTGAGGGCAACAATCATAAAGAAGGCTGGGAAGGCAAGGAAGAAATCTGTTAAGCGACCGAGAGTGTCGTCTACTCGACCACGTAAAAATCCACCAGCAATTCCAACAAAAAGTCCAAGGGTGAGCGCAAGCACTGTTGTTAAGAAAGCTACAAGAAATGAAATTCGCGAACCGTAAAGAAGTTGCGCAAGTAAATCGCGACCGGTTCCCGGAATTAAACCGAGTGGATGTTCGAGACTGATACCTCCATTAGGCAATTTCGGAACTCCACTTGAATCAAGTGCTTCAAGATTTAATGTGTTGGGATCAATTCCCAAGATGCGACAGACAATGGGAGCAAAAGCTGAGAGCGCCAAAATGGCGAGGCTGATAATTGCTGCAACTACCCCGACTTTGTTCCTCTTGAAGCGCATCCAGGCAATCTGGCCAGGGCTGCGTCCCGCGATTTCGGGCTGAACAGTCTCAAGTTGCTCGCTCATATTTCCTTTCAAAACTTTCTCCGACCGTCAAAGGTAGCCGATTGACTCGGAGCATTCAACGTTCGGCGGCTATACTCGCGCTCTGAAATTACGCGCAGTTCCTATTTACGCGGAGGCTCCTAT
>RFXN01000112.1 GCA_009921625.1 Candidatus Fonsibacter lacus
CGCGACAAAGAGGGCGCCGAAAAACTTCGCCAAGATTTACTGCGCTCACAGGATTTATCTCAACGTAGCGATAAATGGCGCGCACCAGTTCTTCTGGTGAGCGCACTCGATCGCATTGGGATTTCTGAAGTGGTCTCTGCGATAAGTGAGCATCAGGATTTCACCGAACAAGCTAGGGGGTAAACTACCGCCGTGGCAAAACTTCCCAGTCAATTTAATCGTGCATTTGATCTGAGCACTCTTAAGCCACCGCCATCTCTTCCAGCAGGACAAGTCATCGAGAGCAATGAACGAATTTTTATTGAGCAACTCATTCCACTCTCAAAAGAGAAACCGGTCATAGTAGTTCTCTGGACGCCGCGCAGTAGCGATAGCGTCGCGCTCGTTGATGCTCTCGCTGCCCTTGCACAGCGCTCTGGATCAGCATGGCAATTAGCGACAGTCAACGCAGATACCGAGGCAGCGATAGTTGAAGCTCTTCGCGCGACGGGCGTTCCGATGACAGTTGCGCTAATCGGTGGACAACAAGGGGTGGGAAGTGGCGCGAATAATGGCGGCAACGGAGCTGGTGAAGGCGACGAAGAGCCGGAGATTGCTGCTGCCTATGGCGCGCTCGCCGCTAACGACTTAATTCGGGCGAAAACGGAATTTGAGCGGCTCTTGGCGCGTAAGCCTGGAGATAACGATGCTCTGCAGGGATTGGCGAATATTGAACTCCTGCAGCGAATTACTGGACGCGATGGTAGTGAAGTAATGGCAAAAGCGTTGCAAGATGGTGGTGATGTAACTATCCAACGTTTAGCCGCTGATTTTGAATTTCTTGCAGGAGATATTGCTGGTGCTTTTGCTCGATTGATAAATCTCATAAAAATCACAGACGGAGATGAAAGGGAATCTGTTCGACTTCATGTATTGTCACTATTCGCAATGTTAGAGAGTGATGATCCCGAATTGGTTAAGGCGAGAAGTGCGTTGGCGAGGGCGTTATTTTGAGTAGTGGTTCCCCGGAGAGGTCTCCAGAAAGCCCTCTTGTGATTACTAAGAGTCAGCGGCTGCTCTTCGCGGGCATTCATTACTTATTTGGTCTAGGCATTATGAGTTGGGTCACCCGCTTTGTTGATATCAAGCGAAATCTAGGATTAAGCAACCCTGAATTCGGCTTACTTCTCACCCTTGGCACGATTGGCTCACTCTCGGCATTCTTGGTGATGGGCCACTTGGTGCATGTCCATGGTGTCCGGCGCATTCTTACGATTAGCGCCATCACAACCTTTCTCTTAATTGCGGTTGCTACCTGGGTCACGAGCCCAGTTCTCTTTATGTTCGTCAATATATTCATCGCAGCTTCTATCTCTGCATTTCATGTCTCAATCACGACGCAAACGATGTGGATGCAAGAGCATCTTCAAAATGGATTTGCCTCACGGATGTCTGGTGTCTGGTCTATCGGCGCACTCACCACCTCAGTTATCTCCATTATCGTTGCTAAGTTGCTCTCGATTGAAATTCACGTGACTACCTTGAGCTTGATCGTGACGACTGCAACGCTCATTATTATTCGAAAACTCTCACCGCTTTTGTTAGGCAAGAACCCACAGGCGGCAAAGAAAGATGCATTTGTGCTGGCTGAATTCTTTACGACCCTAAAAGTTGATTGGGTTGTTGCATGTGGTCTGCTCTTTGGAAGTATTTTGGAATTTGTCACTGCCGATTGGTCTTCGATTTATGGCCGAGAAGAGTTAGGGCTAGATCCATCCTTGAGCGTTGTGCCGTACTTCATCTTTATCTCCGCGATGATTGTTGGCCGGTTTAATTTTAGAAAGCTTGAGAAAAAATATGAACTTGAAAAGCTGGTCACAGTCTTTGGCATTGCAGGTGGCCTCTCAATGGCATTTGGCATCATCGCTGGAAAATTAATTTCTAATACCTCACCGATATTAGGTTTAGTCGCTTGCGGAATCGGCTTTGTCGGTGGGGGATATGGCCTCTCCTTTATGTGGGCAGTCTTTAACCTTCGGGGAATCGAACGCTCCGACCTAGGGGCAAGCGCTGTCATCTCGCAACTTGCAGCGTTTCAGAACTTAGCCGTCTTCGTGGTGAAAAATATTGTCGCCATAACGGCGGGAATTTTTGGCTTGCCAATAGCGATGCTCATCCCGTGCGTGATGTTGATGTTTGTGGGGTATTTTTTTAGACGCGCTAGCGTCTGAGTAAGTTAATTAACCAGAACCCTCAGTATTTCCTGGATCGGCCGCAGAAACATCATGAAGCGCATACTTATCAATTGCCGCTTGCACAGTTGATGAAGGAATCTTTCCTTCGAGCACGAGGCGGGAGAGCGTTGCCACCACAATTGATTCGGCATCAACGCGGAAGTGGCGGCGGAGCGCTCCTCGAGTATCAGAGAGACCGAAACCATCGGTACCAAGGGAGCTAAATCGCTCACCTAACCAAGGCGCTATTTGATCTTGAACGCTTCGCATGCATCATGTTGTGGCGATCTACCGCTAAACCATCGCGGCGCAGTTCATTCCACGAAGTTACCGACCAGATATCTGCGCTAACGTTCCAATCTTTTTTCAGCAACTCTTGTGCTTTAAGCGCCCAGTTGACGGCAACGCCAGATGCGAGAATTTGAGCGGTATGTTCGCCACCTTTCACCCCTGTTTGCAAGTGATAGATACCTTTGAGTAGCCCTTCCACATCGAGGTTCTCTGGCTCTGCTGGTTGGACATATGGTTCGTTGTAGACAGTGAGGTAGTAATAGATGTTTTCGCTATCTTCGCCATACATTCGCTTGATGCCATCTTTGACGATGTGGCCAACTTCGTAGGCAAATGCTGGGTCATAT
>RFXN01000113.1 GCA_009921625.1 Candidatus Fonsibacter lacus
TTGTTTTCATAATGGAGAGAGTCTCATCGAGCGGAAGAATCGGCGACTCTTTCAAGCCAGCGCGGAAGCAACGTGCAAACTCCACCGCCTGCTCGCGAAGACCATGTCCCTGATACTTCTTGGCAAGTCCACCGATTACCTCATCGCGATTGTTAATTACTTTAAATGTACTTGGAGCATAGAAGGTGCGATCAATTTCGATTCGCGCCTGGGTGCCAACAATCAGCGCTCTGTTTGGAGTCGCTGCAAGGTTTGTGGTGTTTAGCAGCGCCTGCGCGCCATTTGGATATTCCAGAATGATCGAAGTTTGTCCATCAACACCGGTGAAAGCCTTTGTGCTCCGTGCGGTGATTTTACTTGGCGTGCCAAGAACCATCGATGCAAATGAAACGGGATAGATACCAAGATCAAAGAGTGCGCCACCGCCGAGCTCTGGCTTAAAGAGTCGGAACTCTGGATCTAATGGGAACCACTGGCCATGATCGGCGCGAACACTGATGATCTCACCGAGAACGCCACTCTTTATTACCTCGCGCACTGCGAACATATGCGGCAAGAAGCGCGCCCACATCGCCTCCATCAATAGAAGATTCTTCGAGCGAGCGGCTGAAACCATCTCCTCGGTCTCACTCGCGCTCATCGCAAACGGTTTTTCGCAGAGAACTGCCTTCCCGGCATTGAGCGCAAGGAGGGTGTCGCGCTTATGCATAGGGTGGTGCGTGGCTACGTAGATGCCATCAACTTCTGGATCATTAACGAGAGCCTGGTAAGTGGAGTAGCGATTTGGCACATTAAAGAGATCGCCAAACCAATCTGCCTTATCCTGAGTTCGCGAACCGACGGCAACAATTTTATGGTCAGGCAGTCGATGTAAATCTCGAGCAAATTGCTGTGCAATTCCGCCTGTACTCAAAATGCCCCAACGGAAAGGTTTCTCTGTCATCGCGCGCTCCTTATCGAGATTTTTGGCGATACTACTCGACTAGGCGGCGAGAAGTGAAGATGTGGGAAAATATGGCAATGATTCTTCGTGAGCTAGAGCTTCGTGATGAGCAAGAGGCGCTCGCGGCTCATCAAGAGTTTCCTGATTGGGAATTTCTTCTCTCGTATAAGCCTGAGATGAATTGGGCGCAATACATTGAAAACTGTCGAAAGATGCGCCTTGGCGAAGATTTGCCAAAGGGCCTCGTACCAGCGACATTTTTCGCTGCAGAAGTTGATGGCAAACTCATTGGTCGTTCTTCAATTCGCCATGAGCTCAATCGATTCTTATTTAATTATGGTGGCCATATCGGATATGGAGTACGGCCAGAATTTCGCAGGCGTGGATATGCAACCGAAATCCTCCGTCAATCTCTCACCTATATTCGTGGCTTGGGTGTTGGTGATGTTCTCATCACCTGTTACGACGAGAACATTGGCTCGGCCACCGTCATAGAAAGCTGCGGCGGCGAATTGGAAAATACCGTGGAATTTGAGGGGAAGCCCCTTCGACGGTACTGGATTCGGAAATAGCAGAGCCGTTAAGTATTATTAATAACCGTTGGTGAACCCCAATTCACCGTAAGCGAATTGACCCACAAAGTAGTTCCAGAAAATTTAGGAGGCGCAGTTATGTGTAGCAAAGTGACTTGTCGTCAATGCGGTAAACCAACTTGGTCCGGATGTGGCGAACATATCGAAGTTGCACTTGCCGGCGTTCCTCAGAGTGAACGATGCCAAGGCCATAGCGATAACACAGCCCCAAAATCCGGTGGACTCTTTAATCGAATCTTCGGCCGGTAATTTCTCAAATAGTCTTTTTGGTCTAGGCCTTTTTATCTAGAACTATTCACCACTATTTCGACGCGAAGTTATTTCGCTAGCCCAATACGATTTGGGCACTAACCGAAAGGTCTCATTCGCAATGGATGTCTCTAATCTGGTCTGGGCCGTAACAATTGGTGCAATTGCAGCGCTAATTCTTGTAGATCTTTTTACCGTGAGCAGCAAGCCGCATGATGTCATGTTTAAAGAAGCGACTCTCTGGTCTATTTTTTATATTGGAATCGCCGTCGCATTCGGCGCCTGGGTTTGGTCTGCTTACGGTTCGCAATTTGGTACCGAGTATTTCGCCGCATACTTGGTAGAGAAATCCCTTTCAGTCGATAACCTCTTTGTATTCGTAATTATTTTGACGCAATTTGCAGTGCCTTCGATTTACCACCAGCGAGTTCTTCTTATTGGTGTGATGCTCGCCCTTGTGCTCCGCGCAATCTTTATTGCAGTGGGCGCAGCAGCGCTCGCCGCCTTTAGCTTCACCTTTGTGATTTTTGGTGCGATATTGATCTGGACCGGTGTAGGCCTCTTTAGGCACTGGGATGAAGATCCAGATCCGGGCGAGAACTTCTTAGTAAAGAGAGTACGTAAGCGGATGGCGACCGTTGATGAATATCACGGTACGAAACTTTTCATTCGCCAAAATGGCAAGCGCTTTGCGACACCGATGTTTTTGGTGATGATTTCAATCGGAGCAACAGATTTACTCTTTGCGCTTGATTCTATTCCCGCTACTTTCGGAGTTACCTCTGAGGCATTTTTAGTTTTCGCTGCTAATGCATTTGCACTGCTTGGTCTACGCGCTCTCTACTTCCTACTGAAGGGGCTCCTAGATAAGTTGATCTACCTTTCATTAGGGCTCTCAATTATTCTGATTTTCATTGGATGCAAACTCGTTCTTACCTTTGTTCACGAGGTGTATAAAGATGTGCCAAAGATTCCAACGCTCTGGAGCTTGGCAGTGATCGCACTCATCTTGATTGTCGCTACCGTCGCCAGCTT
>RFXN01000114.1 GCA_009921625.1 Candidatus Fonsibacter lacus
ACTTTGCATCGATTGAGAAGATCAGCGCTCATCTGTTGGAATTGCGCGCGCGTGATTGTCTCATCAAGGAAGAGTGGATTCTTATCTGCATCAACTGTGATGTAGGGAAGGTTAATAGAAGTTTGTTGTGAAGAGGAGAGTTCAATTTTTGCTTTCTCTGCTGCTTCACGGATACGTTGCATAGCCATCTTATCTTTTGTCAGATCGATGCCATTCTTGCTCTTAAAAGTAGTGACGAGGTGATTAACTAATTTTTCATCCCAATCATCGCCACCTAGTTGGTTATCACCATTGGTTGCCTTTACTTCAACAATGCCATCACCAATTTCAAGAAGTGATACGTCAAAAGTTCCACCACCAAGGTCGAAGACAAGAATGGTCTGCTCTTTGCCGCCCTTATCAAGACCATAAGCGAGCGCTGCAGCTGTTGGCTCGTTGATAATGCGAAGGACATTTAGTCCAGCGATTTCGCCCGCTTCTTTTGTTGCTTGACGTTGCGCATCACTGAAATATGCAGGTACAGTGATTACCGCATCGGTGACAGTCTCACCAAGATACGCTTCAGCATCACGCTTTAACTTTTGGAGAACGCGCGCGCTAATTTCTTGCGCGGTATATCCCTTGCCATCAATATCTATTTTCCATGTGGTACCCATGTGGCGCTTAACGGAGCGAATGGTGCGCTCGACGTTTGTCACCGATTGACGTTTTGCTACCTCACCAACAAGGACCTCGCCATTCTTTGCGAATGCGACGATCGAGGGGGTGGTGCGGGCGCCTTCGGCATTGGCGATCACCACTGGTTCGCCACCTTCAAGGACGCTGACCACGCTATTGGTGGTTCCTAAATCAATACCTACTGCTCTAGCCATATTCTTTACTCCTTTAAATACTTGCTCTGGCGCTGGGGTTGGGCCTCAGGCCTTACCGGGGCGGAAGGCTATCAAAAAACCTGAGCCGCCTCGACTCAACTTTTGGCATATGGGAGAACGCAAGGTTTAAGGGGTTTATTCCCGATGACGATAAGGGCGAGCTTCGGTCACGCGCGGGGCGGGAGGACCCTGAGCAGGCGTTGGGCCACATCGAGGACTTCCACCTCAGATTGGCGAGCGGTTACACCATCGCTCACCATCACGCGACAAAATGGACAGGCGACCGCCACTTGATCGGCGCCGGTCTCAATCGCCTCATCCACCCGATTGAGATTGATTCGCGATCCAAGTTTCTCTTCCATCCACATTCGACCGCCGCCAGCTCCGCAGCAAAACGAGCGATCTTTATTTCGCGGCATCTCAATAAATTGCGCACCCGTTGCTTCAAGTAGCTCGCGTGGTGGTTGATAAATCTCATTGTGGCGACCGAGGTAACAAGGATCGTGGTACGTCACGCTCTCCTCTGCCTGCATGACAGGTTTTAACTTGCCTTCACGGACTAATTGATTAAGTAATTGAGTGTGGTGGACCATCTCTAATTCAAAACCACTCTGCGCATAATCGCGACCAATTGTGGTGAAGCAATGTGGGCAAGTAACAACAACTTTCTTCACACCACGAGTGCCAAATGTTTCTTGCAAAGTTTCGATATTTTCCCGAGAAAGAATCTGATAGAGAAATTCATTTCCAGCGCGACGAGCAGGATCTCCGGTGCAGGTTTCACGCTTGCCAAGAACGGCAAATGTCACGCCAGCGCGATAGAGCAGTTCAGCAACCGCCTTGGTAGTTTTCTTAGCGCGCTCTTCATATGCACCTGCGCATCCAACCCAGAAGAGATATTCGACATCATCGGGAATTTCACCTTCAAGTACTTGGATTGGGAAATCACATTCAGCAATCCACCCATTTCGATCAGCGCGATTAGCACCCCAAGGATTGCCCGCTTTCTCCAAGTTCTTAAAGGTATTTCCTAATTCACTTGGAAACTCAGATTCGATGAGAACTTGGAATCGACGCATATTAATAATGTGATCAGTATGTTCGATATCTACCGGGCATTCATTAACGCAAGCGCCGCAGGTAGTACATGACCAGAGAACATCTGGCGTGATGGGGCCATCAAGCGCAACTATCGGCGCATCACTCTCTACCTTCGTAAGCGCATGATCTCGCATCGCCATAATTAGAAGCTTTGGCGAGAGCGGTTTTTCGGTATGCCAAGCAGGGCATTGCGATTGACAGCGACCGCACTCGGTGCAGCTCGCCATATCAAGTAAGCCTTTCCAGCTGATATCGGCAGACTTTCCAATACCAAAAACATCATCATCTTTTGGATCTTCGAAATCAATCGGCTTACCGTGGGAGAGCATTTCGGGCACCGGGCCAAGTGAATTACGACCATCAGCAAATCGTTTGAAATAAATATTGAAGAAGGCGAGGAAGCGATGCCAAGCAACGCCCATCGTTAGATTGAGAGCAATGACGACAAACCATGTCATCGAGACAATAATTTTTATAAAAGCTACGAAAACTATGGAACTTTCAATTGAATCTTGAGATTGATTGCTAAAAATATTGATAACAAAACTTGTCAATGGATAGTTGGCGTTCCATCCCTTAACACCCTCTAATGCACCTTCTAAACCGCGAAGCGCAATTACACAGAAAACAATTGCCAGAATTGTTCCCTCAACGTAATAAGCCTTCCAATTACCCGAACCATAGAATCGGGATTTACGCCCTCGATTTTTTAATCGAGTGATCTGCCGAATACCAATCAAGGTCACAATCCCAATACCCGTTAACCATGCAATCGCCTCAACTAGCCATAGATATGGTGTGAAGTGTCCAAGGCCGGGAATATAAAAATGGGGGTCGATAACCTGG
>RFXN01000115.1 GCA_009921625.1 Candidatus Fonsibacter lacus
AAATATCAAAGCAGCCTGCGATGAATCCTTACAGAGATTAAAGAGTGATTACATAGACCTTTATTACGCCCACCAAGATGATTTAAATACTCCAATAGAGGAGAGCCTTGGAGCATTTGATGAGTTAATCAAAGCTGGCAAGGTTCGCTATATCGCAGCTTCAAATTTCACCCCAGAGCGCCTTCAAGAATCACTAGATATCTCAAAAGCAAATAGCCTATCAAGTTATATCGCATCACAAGATCAATACAACCTACTTGATCGTGAATACGAAAAGGGATTAATGCCCACAATTGCAAAAAATGGTCTTTCTCAAATTCCTTTCTATGGATTGGCTCGCGGATTTCTCACAGGAAAGTATCGCCCTGGAGTGAGCGTGGAATCAGTAAGGGCAAGCGGGGTTGCAAGTAACTATGCCAATGAGCGAGGTTGGAACTTACTTTCAAAGCTAGATCAAATCGCAAAAGATAAGAAAACTACCGTTGCTGCAATCTCTCTTGCCTGGCTTAGAGCTCAACCAACTGTTGCTACCCCAATTGCCTCTGCCACTAACTTAGAGCAGATTAAAGAGATTATGCAGATTGTTGAGCTATCAGGCCAAGAACTTCAGACGCTAACTAACTCCTGACACATCGCCTTAAAGGCAGCGGTATGCGCATCAACATCGCTCTTACTTGTATAAGGCGACATAAGGGCCATATTGTGAAATGGGGTAAGAAGGATTCCATCATTGAGTAGGCGCAGATGAATATATTGCTCTAACTCAAAATCTCCAGCCCTTGCCGCCTCGCCCCCTGTTTTTGGAGCGCTTCGTTGGAATAGATACTCACCGCGGGCTCCAAGGCGATTAACATGCCAGGCAAGGTTAAATTCACTTATTGCTGCCTCAACTCCATCGCACCAGAGATTTCCAAGCTCAATCATCTTTATGAAGTTCTCATCAGTTAATACTTGAGTCAGCGTTGCCTTCATTGCAGCAAGAGATAAGGCATTTCCTGCAAGAGTGCCGCCAATACCTCCAGTATCAATTACTTCACGCTCTGTCTTTCTTGCAATCAAGGAAGCTATCTCCTCTGTCATCCCAAATGTGCCAGTTGGAATTCCGCCCCCAATTGCTTTTCCAATCGTTAAAAAGTCTGGATTTAAACCTAGTTGCGCGCTCATTCCTCCAGGTCCAACAGAGATGGTATGAGTCTCATCAATAATCCATAACGCGCCGTATTTCTTAGCTAACTCGCCAACTCCAGTGAGATATCCCTCTTCTGGAAGAACTATTCCCACATTAGTCATTGCCGGCTCCATTAAAATAGCTGCGACATCACCAAACTTTAGAGCCTCTTCCATTCCACTTAAATCATTAAATTCCACCACTCTTGTAGTTAGATCAAGTGGCACAGGAGCGCCAATATTTCCCTCACGGGATATCGTGGCTCCAGAGCTATCTAGAGTGGCAAAGCTCTCATCAACAGATCCGTGATAGCAGCGATCAATGACAATGATCTTTTTCTTACCCGAAATTAATCTGGCGTAGCGAATCACATGGCGATTGGCATCGGTAGCAGATACAGTAAATTGCCAGAGCGGCAGATTAAACCTTCTTGAAAGCTCTTTAGAGACTTCTAAGGCATCATCTGTGGGAAGCATTGCAGTCATGCCCTTTGAGAGCTGCTTTGAAATCGCATCAACTGTTGGCTTTGGGCTATGGCCGGTCATCGATCCAGTATCACCAAGACAGAGATCGATATATTCATTGCCATCAACATCAATGAAATGAGCCCCGCTTGCTGATTCAACAAATAGCGGGTATTTGCCAGGCCATTTAGACATCCAAGACATAGGAACCCCGCCTGGCATTACCTCTTTAGCTTTTGCAAAGAGGGCAGCGCTCTTTGGAGTGCGGGATAGAAAGCGCTCCATCTCCTTACTGTGTAAATTCTTAAGGTATTCTCTATTGATCACTTCTTGCCGCTCTTTCCTATTGAGTGTTTCCAAGGCTTAATCTTCATCAGATCCTTAGCGATATCAACTCGAACAATCTCCATATCAAAGGCTGCCTGCGCGCGGAGCCAATATCCATTTGAAAGTCCAAAGAATTTACATAGTCGCAGATCAGTATCTGCAGTAATAGAGCGCTTTCCATTTAATATCTCACCTATTCGAGTAGCTGAGACATCAATCTCTTTAGCTAGGCGATATGCCGAAATATCCATCGGAATCATGAACCCCTCTTTTAAGAGCTCACCTGGGGAGATAGGAGCCAGAGAAGAGATAGCTAACTTCTTTGAGGCAAGGCGATTTCTCAACTTCGCCCTACTAACTTTTGCTGCCATTTTTGCTCCCATCCTGATCTATTAATCTTTTAAATTAGTTGGTGGCCAGAATATTAACGCAATTCGTTAATAACGCAAGGCGTTACTATAGGTATCTCAATTAAATCTCTTCAAATATGAAGAGTGCTTCTAGATAGGTATCACTTGATATCCCTAGGTTTGCCGCATCAGGAGGTGCGCTCTGTGGCTCAATACAGACCCCTTCAGAATCTTGGTCATAGACCACCCAATATGGCGCATCTGATTCAATCTTGATCTGTAATACATCTTGCCAAGAAACAGTTGGAGTGCCGCGAATTTGGGTAAAGGCATCGTCATATGGGGGCGGGGTGGGATTGATTAACTTTCCAGTTGGAAAGTGATCTGAGCCTCTTTCAAACATTTTACTTGCAGCAAATTCAATCTCAGCACTTCCTCCCCGATCAAAGTCTCTAGGAAACCAAGGATGAAAACCTAGCCAGAATGGCAGCTCTGAGCCATTGCCTTCA
>RFXN01000116.1 GCA_009921625.1 Candidatus Fonsibacter lacus
TGAACGTGAAGCTGCGCGAGCACGTAAAGATTTTGTCAGCGCAGATCGAATTCGGGACTCCATCACCTCGTTGGGTCTTTCTGTTGAAGATACTCCAGAAGGGCCACGGTGGAGTAAATAATGGTCGCAAGAAAAAAGCCTGGCTCAGGTGGAAACAATAAAAGGCGCCTTGCCGGTAAGGGACCAACTCCAAAAGCTGTTGATCGCCCTTATCATCCAGCGGCAAAACGTAAAGCAGCTGCGGCGAGCAAAGCAAAAAGTCCATCGCGAAAAACACAATCTTCCGGGGAAACCAGTAAGGCACGAGCAGGTCGTGAACCACGAGAGAACCGTGGTGATCGGGATCGTCGCCAATTTGAAGTTCACGATGATGTCATCGTTGGTCGTAACCCAGTTTTAGAGGCGTTGCGCGCAGGTATTGCCGTAAAACGCGTAATGGTCGCCCGTGGCATTGACATTGATGAGCGAATTAATGAAATAGTGGAATTGGCTCGGCACTCTCGCATTGAAGTCATCGATATCAATCGAAAAGAGTTAGATCCTTATCCAGCGCATCAAGGAGTAGCTCTTCGCGTTGCGCCATATAAGTTCAAGGCGCTTGAAGAAGTGATGAGTAAGATCTCAGGGACTCCCTTGTTAGTGGCGCTAGATGGCGTAACCGATCCGCGGAATCTTGGTGCAATCACTCGTAGCGCCTGTGCATTTGGTGCCAGTGCGATTGTTATTCCGGAACGAAGGGCTGCTGGAATGACAGCAGTTGCCTGGAAAGCCTCCGCGGGCGCGGCAGCACGCACTCCAGTGGTTCAAATTAAGAATATGACAGCAACGATTCACGATCTACAAAGCGAAGGTTACTTTGTGGTCGGTCTTGATGCCGGCGGTGATGTGCCACTTTCTGAGATGGCAGTCGCCGATGAACCGCTAATGATTGTGATCGGTGGCGAAGGAAAAGGCCTTTCACGATTAGTGCGGGAGAGTTGCGATCTTGTCGTTTCCATTCCTATCTCATCTGAGATGGAATCTTTGAACGCTAGCGTTGCTGCCGCTATCGCTCTATATTCAGTATCAGAGAAGAGAAAGATTAACCAGTAATAAAAGTGAGTTGATATGGCTAGTTACACTCGTTTTATCGCGCTCGGTGATTCCTTCACTGAAGGTATGCAAGATGAGCGAATTAATGATCAATATCGAGGCTGGGCAGATCGAGTTGCTCAAGCGCTTGCAACGCAAACTTCGGACTTCACTTACCTAAACCTTGCAGTCCGAGGAAAATTAGTTGGACAAGTTAGCGAAGATCAAGTTCCAGTCGCGTTGCCGTGGATAGAAGGGAAAGAAACTTTAGTTTCATTCCATGCCGGCGCAAATGATCTTTTGCGTCCTAGCTACGATCCACATCTAGTTTTACCTACATATAAATCAGCAGTCCGAAAGCTCGCCGCCACAGGATGTCAATTGATGCTCTTTACTGCAATTGAGCGCGTTGCAAAGTCTGGAAAGATGCAAGATCTCTGGCATGCACGGTTTAGTGAATTTAATAAAGTTGTGAGAGATATGGCCGAAGAGGTTGGCGCAATTATCATTGAAGCAACTGCCGACCCCGACATCGCAAGTAGAAGATTTCTCGATAAAGATCGGCTCCACCTCAATCCGCATGGACACCACCGGGTTGCACAAGGAGTGTTGGCAAAAATTGGTGGGCCACACGACCCAAATTGGCGAAGTGACTTGCCACCACTTCCTCACCGTTCGTTACTGGCGAAAATTTACGATGATCTTCGTTGGTTTGTTACCTTTCTTATCCCATGGATGTCTAGGAGAATCCGTGGAGTATCCTCAGGAGATGGACGTTCCCCTAAACACAGCGCGCCCGTAAAGTTAAGTTGACCCAGCAGATTGAAATGAAAGGTTTCCAACGATGAAAATTGATTCCGTTGATCTCTTCTACCTTCGCATGCCCGAAGTTTTAGATATTGGAGATGGAAGCCAAGATTCATTGCTCTGCCGTGTTACATCGAATGGTCACGTGGGTTGGGGCGAGGCGGTTTGCTCACCCATGGTGGGAATCACCAGTTGGATTACGCCGATGTCACATAGCGGTTGCCACCCAGTAATTGATTCTGTCCTTGGACAACGCCTTGATTCACCAGAAGATATTCGCCAGGTATATCGCAATGTCCGCCAAAACTCTTTCTATGGACTCTTGCAGAGCGACCTTCTGATTTCAGGAATTGAAATTGCAATGTGGGATTGCTTAGGTCGAGCTAAGGAAGAGCCAATCTGGAAACTTCTCGGATATAAAAAGAATGAACGGAAGCTTCCTTACGCTTCGGTGCTATTTGGCGATACTCCCGCTGAAACTAAGCAAAAGGCAGTTGATATGCGGAACCAAGGATTTAAGGCAATCAAGTTTGGTTGGGGTCCATTTGGCACCACCACTGTTGAAGATGATGCGGCACATATTCATGCTGCCCGTGAAGGTATTGGTGCAGATGGCTATTTGATGATTGATGCCGGAACCGTTTTTAAAGATGACATTGATGCCGCAGCAAAACGTTTACCTGCGCTCGCAGAGGCAAATGTGTATTGGTATGAAGAGCCTTTTGATGGCTATGCGCTTGCAGAGTATGGCGAGTTAGCAAAGCGAACTCCAAAGGTTAAACTTGCCGGTGGCGAAGGTGCGCACAACGCCTTCCAAGCGGAGCAGTTAATTGATTACGGTGGAGTTGGATTTATTCAAATCGACACTGGATATGTTGGTGGTATCGGAAATGCTTATCGAGTTGCGCAATAT
>RFXN01000117.1 GCA_009921625.1 Candidatus Fonsibacter lacus
CCTTCGTGAGCATACTTCGCCATTGTTGCGCCATTATTGATGCTCTCATCATCTGGATGGGCATGGACGAGAAGTAGTCGGCCGCGCTCAGAAGTTTGAGAAGCGCTAGGTGAGGGCATGGATGAAAGGGTACGGTGAATTCCTATGACTGACACAGCGCAACTCTCATTTCCTCGCCACTCAGCAAAGACTCTGAGATTTACCCTCGGAGCGCCACGCACCTTCACCCTCTCCGCTGATGGTTTTCGCACGCTTTTTATCCGCAGCTCTTCGGGAACAGACCGCATTGGTCGCCTTTATCAATATGACATCCGCACCGATGTTGAAGAGTTGTTAGTCGATCCACTCCACCTGTTGGTAAGTGGAGAAGAGCAGCTCTCGCCAGAGGAGCGCGCCCGACGTGAACGCACTCGTGAGGCAGCGGGAGGAATTACCTCATACTCAACAGATAAGAATTGTGAGGTCGTTGCCTTCGTCCTATCCGGAAAACTGTATTCACTAAATATCTCAGAGAAAAAAATCCGCGAAGAGGCGAGCCTTGGAATTGTCATTGATCCGCAAGTTGCTCCAGATGGTCGCGCAATCGCCTATGTAACTCCAGATGGCGAACTCCATCTCTCGCGTGATGGAAAAGTTACTGTCCTGTGTACTCCAGAAACAGATGATGTTTTCTATGGCACGGCAGAATTTGTCGCAAGTGAAGAGATGTCACGCCATCATGGATTCTGGTGGTGCGCCAACAGCAACTCCATGTTTGTTCAACGTTTTGATCAATCCCCGGTAACGAAGATTTTTATAAGCGATCCGGCAAATCCTGAGAGCGAACCTCGAGAAGTTCGCTACCCCTTTGTAGGTAGTGCAAATGTGCTTACCTCGTTATATCTCCTTAATCTTAAAGATATGTCACGACGCGAAATTAAGTGGAATCCAGAGCATGAATACCTTTGCGATGTAAATCCTGGAGATGGAAAAACGCCTCCGCTTTTACTTACGATGTCGCGCAATCAGCGCCACGCTGAAATTGTTGCCATTGATGAAGAGAGCGCTACTGGGCGAGTCATTGCTGAGTTAAAAGATTCTGCGTGGATTGATTTGGTGGGTGGCGTTCCCGCCTGGGGCCCACATGGCCAATTAGTCACACATGTCATTGAAAAGAACACTCATTCTCTTGCAGTCAATGGAGAGGTTGTTACACCAGAGAATCTTCAAGTAGATGGCGTGATTGCTATCGACCGAGATGGCATCACCTTCTCGGGAACATTCGATCCCACTCAATCACACGTATTTTGGCGAGGTTGGGGTGGTGAATTTGAAGCGCTGACTACTGAAGCTGGTGTGCATATGGCTCGTACTAGTGGTGGCACGCTCTTGCTCATTTCTCGAGATATGAATAGCTACGAAGTCTCGGTAACTATTAAACGAGATGGAAATACCAGAAAAATTTTGGCGCACAATGAGCGCCCACAAGTAGACGCACAACCCACATTTCTCTTACTAGGCGAGCGAGAGCTTCGAAGCGCCCTGTTGCTACCGCAAAATCGTGAACCTAAAAATTTACCTTTGTTGGTAGATCCCTATGGTGGTCCGGGGCATGCCCGCGTACTTCATGCAAAGAGTCTTTACGCGGAAGCGCAATGGATTGCCAATCAAGGTTTTGCCGTTTTGATTTCCGATGGTCGTGGCACTCCACATCGAAATCCAGAGTGGGAACGGTCGATTGTCGATGACCTCTCAACATTTCCCGTTGACGATCAGGCAGATGCGGTGCAGGCGTTAATTGAAACGCACCCAGGATTGATAGATAGCGCACGTGTTGCGATTCGAGGCTGGTCTTTTGGTGGTTACTTGGCTGGCCTTGCAGCTGTTCGCAGACCAGATATTTTTAAAGCCGCCATCATTGGAGCGCCCGTTACAGATTTTCGACTCTACGACACTTTTTATACAGAGAGATTCATGGGCCCTGATGGAAAGAGTCCAAATTATGAGCGATCATCGCTACTTAACGAGGCAAAAAACCTAGAAGTACCGGTGATGATTATTCATGGAATGGTTGATGACAATGTTCTTGTTTCAAACTCGCTCAAACTCTCCTCTGCCCTTCTTGAAGCTGGTAAAGCCCATGAGGTACTCCCGCTAACCGGCGTAACGCACATGACTCCGCAAGAGGTAGTAGCCGAAAACTTGATGCTCCTCGAGCTAGATTTTCTCAAGCGGTCGCTGAAAATTAATTAAATCAATATGTAGGAAGCGAAGTATCGATCTGCTTCGCCCAGGCAAGAACGCCACCACTTACATGTGTGGCATCAGAGAAACCTGCTCCTTTGAGAACGGCAAGGCATTCAGCAGAACGAACGCCGCTCTTACAGTGGAGAATTATCGGTTTATCCTGTGGCAACTTGGAGAGCACGGAACCATCAAGGAACTCTTGCTTCGGAATAAGAACTGAGCCAGGAATGCGCACAATCTCAAACTCCGCTGGTTCGCGAACATCAATGAGCAAGAAATTATCTTTGTGATCCATCTTGCTCTTCAGTTGCTCAACAGAAATTGTTGAACCTGCGATTGCTTCGGTGGCTGCGGTAGAGATTGCACCACAGAAACCTTCATAGTCCTCAAGTAGCTCTTTTTGAGTTGCATTCGGACCGCAGAGCACGCACTGAGGATCTTTACGAATTTTTACTTTGCGATAAGTCATTTCCAACGCGTCGTAAATCATTAACTCGCCGATCAAACTCTCGCCGATACCGGTAATAAGTTTGATGGCTTCGGTAACTTGAATTGA
>RFXN01000118.1 GCA_009921625.1 Candidatus Fonsibacter lacus
TGTTATCAACGATATTCATGATGAATTGATTCCAATCATCTTCACTAACCTTTGTAGGGTTGTAATCGTTGACTAATTTTCCAAGAGTGTAAGCCTGAATAAAAGTAGCTAAAGCTTGAGCATGAACATCCGCACGAAAGAGCCCTTTATTTTTTACCTCTTCTGTGACATCAGCAATAGAGTCAGTAAGGCGCTGGGTCTCTTCTCCCATTTGCTTTGCCATTCGAGGATTGTTAAAGCAGGCAGCGAGAGCTTGGGCTCGCTCAGCGCGGGCATCCTTTCGATCATCGGCTTGAGTGAGCATAGTTAATTTATATAAAGCGTCACGTACCTCTTTTTTATTACGCGCTGTTGCAACATACATCGCTAAGAAATCTATCGAGCTATCAATCCATTTGGAGTAACGGAATATTTGGGCAGTCTCGACGAGTTCTTGGAGATCTTCGAAGTGGTGATACATCGATCCCTTAGAGACGCCAGAGCGCTCAAGAACTTCATCGGCGAGAATTTCTGATGGCCTTTTCGTCTCCAGTAGCGCCGCCACCGTCTCTACGAGGAGTCTTTTAGTGGGGTGGAAGGCCGAGAGCATGGTTAAAAGGTACCGGCCAGCGCTGACTCTATGGAATTCAGCGCTGCCGAGTAGAGCTCTTGTGCCTCAAGCGATAGCCTCGAAATACAGCTAAATGGAGTGAAATGAGGTTCAAACCGTCAATCGAAGGGGTCGGTAGAGAAGAAGAGAAGAAGAGAGGGAGAGCGGCGAACTACTCCCCGTCTATCTGCTCGTTCCGCTTCTTTACCTTTGAGGTCGCGCGAGCTCGCTCATTTTGATCTAGGAGCACTTTGCGAATTCGAACTGCCTTTGGAGTGACTTCAACACATTCATCTTCACGGCAGAACTCCAACGCTTGCTCTAGGTTGAGATGCTTTGGTGGAATTAATCGCTCAGCATCATCTGAACCAGAGGCGCGCATATTTGTTAACTTCTTCTCGCGAACTGCGTTGACATCCATATCTTCATTACGTGCATTCTCGCCAATAACCATTCCTTCATACACTTCTGATCCTGGCTCAACGAAGATGGTGCCGCGCTCTTGCAGTGAAGAGAGCGCGTATGAAGTAACCATGCCGCGACGATCGGCAACGAGTGAACCTGTTGGACGCGTGAGAATCTCACCATGCCATGGTTCGTAGCCATCGAAAACGTGGTGAAGTAAACCAGTACCGCGAGTTTCGGTAAGAAATTCGGTACGGAATCCGATTAAGCCACGAGATGGAACTCGGTAATCCATTCGAATCCACCCTGTTCCATGGTTAGTCATCTGGGCCATTCGACCTTTTCGACTTGCCATGAGTTGGGTGATAATTCCAAGAAAATCTTCGGGAACATCGATTGTTAGTGATTCCATCGGCTCATTAAGTTTGCCATCAATTATTTTTGTAACTACTTGTGGCTTGCCAACTGTTAACTCAAAACCCTCACGACGCATAATCTCTACCAGAACTGCAAGTTGGAGTTCGCCTCGCCCCTGAACTTCCCACGTATCAGGTCGCTCAGTTGAAAGTAAGCGAAGTGAAACATTGCCAATTAACTCAGCATCAAGCCTATTTTTCACTAATCGCGCGGTGAGTTTCTTTCCCTCTTGACCAGCAAGAGGAGAGGTGTTGATTCCGATAGTCATCGAGATTGATGGTTCATCTACCGTAATCAAAGGCAACGCAATTGGATTTTCTGGATCAGCAAGCGTTTCACCAATGGTGATAGTTTCAAATCCGGCGACTGCGATGATGTCGCCTGGTCCGGCGCTCTCCACCGATTGGCGCTCTAATCCATCATTCATCAGAAGTTCGACAACTTTTGCACGCTCGACTGAGCCATCAACTTTCATCCAGGCAACTTGTTGTCCTTTACGGATACTTCCCTGGTGTATTCGACAAATAGCCAGACGCCCTAAATAAGGAGAGGCATCAAGGTTGGTAACTTGCGCTTGAAGTGGCGCACCTTCGGTATATGTCGGCGCTGGAATTGCAGCGTAGATCGTTTCAAAGAGCACATCTAGGTTGCTCTCATCTGGCATGCCACCATTCTCTGGTCGCTCCATACTTGCACGTCCTGCTTTTGCGCTTGCATAAACAATTGGAAATTCAATTTGTTTTTCATCGGCATCAAGATCAAGAAATAGTTCATAGGTTTCATCGACAACTTCGGCAATACGCGAATCCGGGCGATCGACTTTATTGATAACAAGAATCACTGGAAGGTTCTTTGAGAGCGCTTTGCGTAAGACGAATCGAGTTTGTGGAAGTGGACCTTCTGATGCATCAACAAGTAGGAGTACGCCATTGACCATTTCGAGCCCGCGCTCAACTTCGCCACCGAAATCAGCGTGGCCAGGGGTATCAATGATGTTGATGGTGCGGTCGCCACGCTTAATAGCTGTGTTCTTGGCGAGGATTGTGATGCCTTTTTCCCGCTCAAGATCCATCGAGTCCATAACTCGATCGTCACCTTCGCCCTTCTCTTTATGGGCGGCAAAGGCGCCAGATTGCCAGAGCATCGCATCAACCAGAGTTGTTTTGCCATGGTCTACGTGGGCAATAATGGCGATATTCCGTAAATCATCGCGCTTATTTACATTA
>RFXN01000119.1 GCA_009921625.1 Candidatus Fonsibacter lacus
AAAGTTCGTAATAACGATTGTGATTACACCTTCCGAGCAAACTCCGCTTTCATACATCTGACTGGCATGGTCGCTGGCGATATCGTCCCCGAATCAATTCTCTTATTCGATCCAACCCCAACTGGCCATGACATAACGCTCTTTGTCCATCCAAAGAATGATCGAAATCTTGAAACCTTTTATCGTGACCGTCGCCATGGGGAATTTTGGGTCGGTAAATATCTCGCCTTAGCCGATCTAAAAAATAAATATCAAATAACTGCTCGTAACATTAAAGAGTTAGATGAATTTTTACTTTCCAAAAAAGAGACTCTGATTCATCGCGGTGAAGATGAAAAATTGGATGCAGCGCTCCCTGAACATGAGAAAGATAGTCAACTCACGATTGCGCTCTCCGAACTTCGATTAATTAAAGATGAGCATGAGATTGGCGAAATACGTCGAGCTGTTAATGCAACGATCCGCGGATTTACTGACGTCATCAAATCGCTACCAGAAGCTATGGCCAATCCTCGTGGCGAGAGGGTAATTGATGGCACCTTCTATCGTCGGGCACGTATCGATGGAAATGAGTTGGGATATAACACCATCGCAGCTGCAGGCGCACATGCATGCGTGCTCCATTGGATTCGCAATGATGGCGCTGCGCTATCAGGCGATCTCTTACTGCTTGATGCTGGGGTCGAGGTAGAGAGCCATTACACGGCAGATATCACTCGCACTATTCCCATCAATGGAAAATTTACTGCAGCACAGCGAGAGATTTATGAAATTGTTCTTGCCGCCCAAGAAGCGGGAATTCAAGCGGTAAAACCAGGTGCCAAATATCGCGATATAAATAACGCATGTATGAAAGTTCTTGCAGAAGGTTTGGCAAAGCTCGGAGTGCTCACCGTTAGCGCTGAGGAATCGCTCGATCCAAGCGTTGGATTACATCGCCGGTGGAGCGTCCATGCCTCTGGTCATATGCTCGGTCTTGATGTTCATGATTGCGCTAAAGCGCGTGGTGAGCAGTACCTCGATGGGGAATTAGCAGTAGGACATGTACTTACAGTGGAGCCAGGTCTATACATCCAACCTGATGACTTACTTTTCCCCGAAGAGTATCGAGGAATTGGCATACGAATTGAAGATGATGTTCTTGTTACTGAAAGCGGAGTAGAGGTTCTTAGCCGCGAACTTCCACGCGATCCAGATTCACTGGAATCGTGGATGAATTCGGTACAGGGCATGGAGCGCCATCACAGCAATTAGTCTTCATGTGGCAGTGTGGGCATAACCAGCGCGTTGCCACTGGATCATAAGCAACGCCACAAAAATCACAGGGCATCTGATTATTTGCGCTCATATAGATATGTTAGCCAGCAAGAGCCCTTCCTAAGCCTGCGGCAAGGATTCCAAGAATTAGTGTCGCAAAAATATTGGCGAGAAATCTCCGTGGGTGGCGAAGATCCTTATTGAGATCAAGTGCGAATGCAGACCAGGTTGTAAAGGCCCCAGCAAAGCCAATCCCAAAAAGCGCCAGCGTTGCTGAGGAGCTTTTTGAGATTAATCCGAGAAAAAACGATCCTGCAATATTCACCAAAAGAATTCCGCCCGGAAAAGTGAAGCGACGTCGAAATAGATGATCGACATAAAACCGGAGCGGAGCACCAAAAAAAGCGCCTAGAGCTACTAGTAAGGCTGTATTCATGATGCGCCTGCTCGAATAATTCGAATAATCGCCAGAGATACAACCAGAGTTGCGATGATGTACAACCCGGCTTGAGCGATAGTTAAGTCATAAAGCAAGAGAGCGAATGCAGAATAGGTTGTAAAGCCACCAGAAAATCCGGGAACAAGAAGGAGGCGCTGCTCAGTATTTAAAGTAAGGCGATAAGTACAGATTGCGGCAACAGCAACGCCGAAGATGTTTACGAGAAAAGTTGCCAGCGCAATATCTGAAAATATTTGGTCAACCCCGTAACGAGATAACGCGCCAATCACACCGCCCACTCCCACTAAAGCTAAATGGTTGAGGCGGGGGTGGAGTTGTTCCACTTAGGAAATATCCTCGCGCTTTCGAATCTTTGAGCCGAGCCAGCGCACTGGGTCGTACTTCACGTCTACAACGCGCTCCTTCATTGGAATGATCGCATTATCGGTAATTCGAATGTGCTCAGGGCAGACCTCAGTACAACACTTTGTGATGTTACACATTCCAAGGCCATGATTTTCCTGGGCAGTTTGCTTCCGATTTCGCAGCGTATCGAGTGGATGCATATCTAATTCTGCAATCCGAATAAAGAAACGAGGTCCAGCAAATGACTTCTTATTCTCTTCATGATCACGAATAACGTGGCAAGTATCTTGGCAGAGGAAACATTCGATGCATTTGCGGAACTCTTGGCTTCGCTCGACATCAATCTGTTCCATGCGCGCTTCGCCCGGCTTCAAGTTTGCAGGCGGTGCATAAGCGGGAATTTCCATCGCTTTTTTGTAATTAAAGGAGACATCAGTAACGAGATCACGGATGACTGGAAATGCTCGTAGCGGCGTGACGGTAATAGTTTCGCCCTCTTCGAACATATTCATACGGGTCATACAGGCTAGGCGCGGCTTACCGTTAATTTCCATTGAGCACGAACCGCA
>RFXN01000120.1 GCA_009921625.1 Candidatus Fonsibacter lacus
AGTAACGGGTCATGCACGATGATCAAGGCTGAAGTGGTGGAAGTCACCCGGCGTCGCGACCTGCGAAAGCCTGGCGGAGGCAGTGCCGACGTTCCCGGGGAGGGTTTCAAATGGGCGGCACCCAGTTGTTCACCCTCGGTTCCGCCACAATTGGGCGGCTCATCCACCCCGAAGCTCACCCCGCGGCTATTTGCGGGCCTACCGGCCCCATCTTGGGAGCCACGGCGGCCCATCACTCCCATAAGGGATACCTGTAAGGCCATCCGGGTTGCACGAGGATGGTGCAAGTGAGATTTCACTCGGTCGCACCATTTGAAACCGTTCCGACAAGAGGGGGTCAGCACTCATGGGTTGGCTTCACGGGCACGGTTCCAAAGGAATGCACCACTGGAACCGAAGTATGGACGCTGATTTAATCATCACGAACTTCCCTTGGCTGCGGGCACGATGAACAGCTCGACTAACTCGTCCGGCGAGGGAGTGCAGTGGGAGGCACCCGCCCGTGCCATTGATTGGCGATCACCGGCCCTGACTTGCCAGTCGACACCTCTCCCACCCATCTTGCCAGCCTTCCCGGCCACCCCGGAACCCCGCTATCGACATGCCTTCGCTGCGGCCCCGGCCGAATTGTTAAGGCTCATGAGGTTGCGGTCAGGTTTCCTCGGGGCGGATGCTGGTATCGCGGTTAGGGCTGCGCGACTTGGGCCGTCACATCTCGCGATATTTTGCCCATGTCAGGTCGTGCAAATCCACTGCTTTGGCGTGCCCAATGCCAACCAGGATGATCCCGGACGAACTTCACGGCATCGCAGCATTTACGCGGCTCTAGGAAATTGGCGATCATCGCAGGTGCGATTGTGAGTAGGCATGACCAATGGATGACATCGTATCGTAGGCACGGTAAGCCTTGGAGGCCAGTTAGTGATGTCGAGCCTAACCGCGGCGCGTATTCGTGGTCTGTTGCCGTCCCGTCCCGTTTTGGGCAAGGCGCTCTTCAACGCAGGAGTTTTTTTCGGGTTTCTTGGGCTCGCGCGGCTGTTCCTTACGGCATATTTCCCGTTAGATGAGAGCCGAGCAGGAGGGCCCGGAGACTTCCAGCCATATGTCGCAATCGATTGGTTTGTTGGTCACACACTCTTGACTTATGGCGAACTCCCACTGTGGAATCCGTTCATAAGAACTGGTGTGCCAATGATAGGCGACGCATATGTGAGTATGTTCAATCCATTGGTATTTGGTCCTCTCGTTGTGTTCGGCCCCATCAACGGCGCCAAGTTGGCAGTGATGGGTGCTACCGCGATGTCAGGTACCGGCCAGTATTTTCTTGGAAGAGTGCTCGGCCACAATCGAGTCATTTCGCTCGCGGGCGGCAGCATCGGCCTTGCCTCTGGAAGCCTACATGTCCCGATTGCAACCGGTTTCGCTTTCGGCGCAACAATGCAGCATGCGTGGATCGCGATTGTCTTTGCATCATTCCTGATGGTTTTGCGAGAAGGGCGGCTCCGTTGGATTGCGATCTGTGGATCGTCGAATGCATTGATGTTTCATAGTGGAAATCTTTATTACTGGATTGCAGTTAACTTGATTCTCCTTATCCTAATCACAGGATTACTAATTAACGTTTCTGTCGGCAATGGACATTTGACTGTTAGTGTTAAAAAGCGTGCTGCACTTGCGTACCTCGGGATGTGTGCATTGACATTCCTGCTTATGGCCCCACATCTGCTGCCACTTCTAGAACTCATTCCGTACACCGAGAAGCCGATTGATGTGACGCGTGGTGGAAGCATGCCGTTCCTTGTGACACTCTTTGGGTTTGTAGTACCGGACAGGCAATTCTGGGCGAACGGACTTTTCGGTGCTTCTCCATTGGGTTGGGCGATTCACTTCAGTTACATTGGAGCTACGTGCTTCATCTTTCTAACCGGTGTTGTGGCGAAATTAATGTTTGGTTCAGGTCGTCGCTTGCTGGCAGTATTGTGTATTGCGTTTGTTACGGCAATTGGACTCGCATCAATAAATCAAAATATGTTTAGGATTATATTAGATATTTTGCCGTTTTTCCAACTGTTCCGTCACTGGGGAACTGTAGTGGCAGTTGCATCGGTTCTGCTAATTGCGTGCCTTATGGATGGAGCCCAGTGGTGGTGGAATTGGGTCAATGATCGCCGTAGTTGGTTCGCACGATATGCCCCAGCTATTCAATTGGCCCGGCCGGCATCCTCGGCCGGACTCACCCCTCGTCCAATTAATCTTGGACGATTTGGCGGTTTAGGTCTGCTAATCATGTTGCTCATATTTACGGTGCTCGACCCGTGGCGAAACAATTCGGGGATTGTTAACACACCTCCGTGGAACTCCGGTGAGGATCAAGTTTTCGGCTGGATAAAAGGGCAACAGCCCGGCGCTGTCTTTATCTATGCCCACAACCTGATCTACAGCCACGCGTCAGTTGGCCAATTGAAGGCAGGCTTATCTGCGGTTGATAGCGTGTGGCCGTTCAAGTTGAGGCCTGGCCGAGTGCCAACCAAGGATGTGCTTACGGTCGCTCCGGCATACTTCACCACATTCCCGAACTCGCCCCCCCCGGATGGAATGACTCTTCTTCA
>RFXN01000013.1 GCA_009921625.1 Candidatus Fonsibacter lacus
AACGAGCAGATAGACGGGGAGTAGCTTGCCGCTCTCCCTCTGCCGACCCCTTCCCTTGAACGGGTTCATCGCGGGCCTCTCCTGTCTGCCCCAACAGCTCGCCTCGGCAGCGCTTCAACCCTCAGAGTCAGCACTGGCCGGTACCTTTTAGCCATGCTCTCAACCTTCCGCCCCACCAAAAGACTTCTCGTCGAAACCGTGGCGGCGCTATTTGAGACGAAGCGACCATCAGAAATTCTCGCCGATCTCACGCAGAAGGCAAGAGGGAAGGGATTCTCCAAAGCCGAGCTTGCCGCTCAAACCTCTCCTAATTTCATTGAGTCTTACACTCTTGGAAAATTAGTCAACGATTACGACCCAACAAAGGTAAGTGAAGATGATTGGAATCAATTCATCATGAATATCGTTGATAACAATTTTCTTTCACAGGAATAATCAGAGATCGTGTCGAATCAAAAAAATTCGCAACTCACTCTTCTTCGCCAACCACCAGCTCAATCAATCACCTTTGATGAGAATCAGCAGAAAGTTATTGAGCATCGAGGTTCGCCACTTGTAGTACTCGGGGGACCAGGAGTAGGAAAGAGCGCGACTCTCGTCGCCAGAGCGCAGAGTTATATTGCAGAGGGAATCGACCCCGATCAAATTTTGGTCCTTACCTATGATCGTCATCGCGCTTCGGAGTTAAACGACTTGATATTTGCAGAATCAGAGCGTGCAACATCTGGCTCATTGGTAAAAACCTTCCCAGCCCTAGCTTTTGCAATTCTCCGCCTTCATCGCGCGCGCATTGGCAAGAATCCACCGCGACTTTTTGCAGGTCCAGAGCAGGAGTACTTCATCCGTGAACTCTTAGCAGGAGCGGCTGAAGAGAATCTCTATCAGTGGCCGGAGCAGGTATTAAACGCCTCGCAAACATCGGCATTTGCCCGAGAGCTTCGCGACCTCATCTCACGCGCAATCGAACTAGGCATTTCTCCTGAAGAGCTAAATAGCTTGAGCATCAATCAAAAATTTCCTCTTTGGGCGGCGGCAAGTAATTTTTACACCAACTATCGCGAGCTATCTGGACTAGCACATGAGAACGCTTTCGATTCCAGTGAAATGATCTATCAAGCAACTGTCGCGCTCGAACACGATCAAGAATTTCGAGAAGAAATCCGTTCGCGCCATTTGGTGATACTGGTTGACGAATTCCATGAGAGCGATCCAGCTCATCGAAAACTCCTAGAAGCGCTCTATTCCGATGAACTCACCCTGTATGTAGACCCCGATAGCGCCATCGGCCGTTTTCGCGGAGCAGACCCAGAGAGTATTCCCTCAATATTTGATCGCTATCTTGATTCTCGCGGAAAGCCTGCAGACCAAATAACGCTCTCGCTAGATTACCGCGCAATAAAAGATATAACTGATCTCGGGGTAGCGCTTGCGCAGAGATTCTCTTTCTCCAGAATGAGCGCGCATCGCCTTCGAAGTTCTGCAGTAAAAGCTTTCGATATTAAAGAGGCAAGAGATGCTTCAAAGCCAATAACGCTCGCTCAATGCGAGAGCGCTCACGATGAAGCGCGTTTGATAGCGCAGTACTTTCAGGGCAAGCACTTGCGCGACGGAATTCCGTATGGCGAGATGGCCGTAATCATTCGTTCTCCATCAACACGTGCGACAACACTTAGACGAGTATTTGCCTCGCTTAACATTCCAGTACGCGAAGAGATTCAGAGCCTTCCACTGAATAAACAACCAGCAGTCGCACCCCTGCTGACGCTCGCTTCGCTTGCCTTTGCGCTAGCGGGTAAAACTCTTACAAATGAGCGTACAGAAGAGCTGCTACCCAATACTTTGATAGATGAGTTGTTGCTCTCTCGCTATGGTGGCGCTGATTTTCTTACGTTAAAACGTATTCGCGCCACTCTCATCAACTCTCGTGAGAGTGATGATACGAGAACATCACATCAATTAATTCGAGAGTACCTCACAACTTCAGTAGCTGACTTAGAGTGGAGCGAATTTGCTCCAATAAAGCGCATCTCCGATTTAATAGCTAGCGGCAAGAAAGCGGTCCGACCTGGAGCAACGAGCGAAGATGTTCTTTGGGCGCTTTGGAGTAGCGCAAAAGATGAGACTGGGGCGCCTCTTGCTCAACGTTGGCAACGAGATGCCATAGAAGGAGATGAAAACGCCGACCGAGATCTAGATGGAGTTCTTGCGCTCTTTGAGGCAGCGGCTCGTTATGCAGATCAACGTCCAGGAAATACCGGCGATGCATTTATTAAGCAGTTGATTTTTGAATCGATAGCTAGTGACACTATTGCGGCGCGTGCACAGCGACCTGATGTAGTCAGCATTCTCACTACACATGCAGCAAAAGGTCGACAGTGGTCAGTTGTTGCAGTTGCAGGAGTTGAAGAGGGTGTTTGGCCAAACCTCACGCCGCGCGGCTCACTTCTTGGTAGCGAACGCTTAGTGGAATCACAACGTGAAGGCAGCGCTATCGATAGAACTTCACGGGAGTATCAACTAGCAGCCCTAGCTGCCTTAAAAGATGATGAGCGAAGGCTCTTTTACAACGCAATTACCCGGGCTAAATCATCATTAATTATCACGACCACTGTAGGAGAAGATGCACGCCCATCACAATTCTTTAGTGAAGTTGTCGAAATATTAAATATTGATGAGGAAGAGTTATCGGCTGTCGAGAGTGGAATTTATCTGACACCTGCGCGGTTAGTCGGAGCGCTCCGCAAAGAAGCAGAGAGCGCTGATTCCGCCAGATCCCAGGAAGCAATTTCGATTCTTGCCTACTTGCACCAGGCCGGCCTTCGAGTTGCCAACCCAGATTCTTGGTATGGCGCCAAAGAGATATCTTCAGCAGCCCCACTTTTTTCCGATACGGAAACTATCTCGCTATCGCCAAGCTCGCTCGATACCCTACATAAGTGTCCGCTCAAGTGGGCCTTTGAATTTACCGGTGGACGAGATTCTGACTCAACTGCACAGATTATTGGCACTACTTTTCACGCTTTAGCAGCAAAATTAAAAGATGGTGCAACCCTTACTGCGCTCCAAGATGAGATGCAATTGCTCTGGAACCAACTCAGCGACCAACTTGATTTAGGAAGTGGATGGTCAGGAAAGGCAGAGTTAAACCGAGCGCTAGAGATGCTTGAGAAAGTTGTCCAGTATCACCAAGGATCCAAGCGAGATCTCCTGGCAGTAGAGAAATCATTCACCATAACGCTCGGCAAGATAAAAATTTCGGGGTCCGTTGATCGCCTCGAAATCACTTCAGATGGCGAACTTTATGTGGTCGATTTAAAAACAAGCAAAACCGCTATCACAAAACCAGAAGCAATAGAGCATCCGCAGTTAGCCGTTTATCAATTAGCAATTAGCGAAGGCGCTTTTACCGAACTTACTGAGAGCAAACTCTCAGCCGGCGCTGAACTTTTCTATCCATCAGTTAATAAAGAGGGTGCGGTACGGCCACAACCTCCAATGCCTGGCGATGAAGTAAGGAAAATCATAGAAAACGATGGCGTAACGGTGGCACAATCAGAATTTCTTGCTATTGATAACAAACTCTGCGAATTCTGTGCACTGCGAACAAGTTGCCCAGTCCGTCCAGAGGGGAGGTCATTGCGATGAGCTCAAGCCTCTTCACTCCTGAACAGATTGCAACGATGCTCGGTCAACATCCACCAACAGAGGAACAAGCTGCAATCATCACCTCTGACCACACTCGCCCAGCAGTTGTCATCGCAGGTGCTGGATCTGGCAAAACTGAAACCATGAGTACTCGTTTGATTTACTTAATTGCAAACGGTCTAGTACAACCTGATCGAGTGCTTGGCCTTACATTTACTCGAAAGTCTGCCAACGATCTTGCTATCAAGGTTAGAAAAAGCTTGAAAATATTGGAGAAATCATCAGAATTCCAGGCAGCGGTAAAAGACGGGAAACTCGCTCCTTTATCGGCCGCTGGCGAGCCCACGATTTCGACTTACCACTCATATGCGCATCGCGTTGCAAAGGAACATGCGCTTCGCCTTGGCGTCGAACCACCAGAGCAACCATTGGGTGAAGCGGCAGCATGGCAGCAGGTCGAACGAATTGTTCGAGAGTACGACGGGGATATGAGTCAGGTTTCAGATGCGCTTAGCACTGTGGTTGACAACGTCATGCGATTAGTCTCGCAATTACAAGAGAATGATGTTAACCCTGACGCGCTCTTAGATGAAGCGCTCAAGTTTACTGAAAGCATCTCCAACAAAACACCGTATCGCAAAAGTGATAAGTTAGCGCTGACACGCGATGCCGAAATAGTTCAGTATGCACGCGCTCAATTAATTCCTATTATTAAAGAGGTCATGGCGTATCGAAATAATAGGGCGCAATTCACCTTTGATGATCAGATGGCGCTTGCGGCGGAAGTCGCAACAACTTTTCATGAAGTTGGCGAAATTGAACGGGCTAAATATCATTTAGTTCTTCTCGATGAGTATCAAGATACTTCCTCATCCCAATTGCGATTAATGCAAGGACTATTTGGTGGCGGCCACCCAATTACGGCAGTAGGTGATCCGCATCAAGCAATTTACGCTTGGCGTGGCGCTTCAAGTGACACCATCGGCGCCTTCCCTCTTGATTTCCCAGATAGTGAAGGAGCTCCGGCAAAGGTATTTACACTGTCAAAGAGCTGGCGAAATGATATTTCGATTCTCAATCTCGCTAATGAAATTTCTGCTCCGCTTCGCAATCGTGGAGTTGATACACCAGTATTGACTTCAAAGCCAAGTGCAGTTGCCGGAATTATCTCGGGTGGAATTTATATCTCAAGTCGTGATGAAGCAGAAGGCATAGCAGAGGCCCTAGCGCCATATTGGAGCCGCGAAGCACGAGCGAAAATTCCTGAGTTAAAAGCTGTAGCAAAGAGCGATCCATCACTTAGGTATGTCGAATCGACCGCTATTTTGGTTCGTAAGAAGAAACAGATTGCCGAGATTGAAATGGCGCTTCGCGCTAGGGGTATACCTGTTGAAGTTGTTGGAATTGATGGCTTAATTCATGTTCCAGAAGTCGCAGAGATTCGCGCTGCCCTCACGGTGATTACCAATCCAGAGGCAGGAAGCTCGCTGGTCAAATTAATGAGTGGTGGCTTCTGGCAAATCGGAATACGGGATATGTCAGCTTTGGCAAAAGTGGCAAAAAATAGAGGTTTTGCCGCTACTGGAGGGAAACGAATCAGCTTGGTGGATCGCGTGATGGCCGGTGGTAGCGGTGAAGAGGATGAACTTGCTCGCTCATCCATTATCGAGACGCTTGATGAGATCGAAGATTTTACCAGCGAAGAACGAGCTCTCTTTAGCAGTGAAGGAGTAACGCGGTTAACTTCACTCGCCAAAGTTCTCCGTAGGTTGCGAACTCTTATCCATCTACCAATTCCTGATTTGATCTATCAAGTGGAGCGAGAGCTTGCTCTTGGAGTTGATGTAGAGATCACCGCTCATCAACGTCGCTACCTCGACAAGTTCCTTGATGAAGCAGCAAACTTCTATGGCCAGGGCGGTTCGCTCCGTTCCTTCTTGTCATGGCTGACGGTGGCTGAGAGTGAAGAGCGTGGACTTCGCGCTGCAGGGGTAGAGGTGCGAAAAGATGTTGTGCAAATCCTTACCGTGCATAGCGCAAAAGGTGGCGAATGGGATTTGGTTGTGGTGCCTGGTTTGGCCGAAGGAAATTTTCCATCTGAGCAGAGCGGTGAAAATTGGCTAAAGAGTAAATCAGTGCTTCCCTTTGCGCTACGAGCAGATGGCAATCGATTACCAAAATTTGATCCAAAAAATGATACTTCCGCAAGAGAAGTAGCAAATAAGGTAAAAGATTTCGCTGATGTATGTAATGCCCGTAAGTCAGATGAAGAGCGACGCTTAGCTTATGTAGCAGTTACGCGCGCAAAGTATCACCTGATAGCAACAACATCGTGGTGGCGAGATGCGAAAGAACCTCATGAGCCAAGCGAGTACTTCTTGACCATTGCGCAACATATTGATGCTCACAAGGGCGAATTCTTTGGAAGACTTGATGAGAAACCTGACTCCGATGCGCAGAATCCAAAACTCAACGATGTTCGACAGGAATTATGGCCACGTGATCCACTCGGTGATGTACGAGAGAGTTTCAATCGAGTCGCGCGAGGTCTTAAACGCTTAAGCGAGGATGAGTCTGGGAATGAGTTGAAATCTTCACTTGAGAATGTCCGCGAACTGACTTCGTATTTTGATAGAGCGCAACTTGTGATACGTGAAATTTCTCAACGGCACGCGGGAGAGCGTGTATTTCTCCCAGCACACTTATCGGTCTCGGGATTGATGGCCTTCGCGCAGTCATCTGAAGAATATGTCGCCCGGTTACGTCGCCCTCTTCCTTTTAAACCCGACCCAATTGCCCGCCGTGGAACTGCTTTTCACACATGGCTAGAGGAGCGATTTGCCCTCTCAATTCCTCTTATTGGTGATGATGAGCTGCCCGGTGCTGCTGATGAAGGTGCCCTAGATGACAGCGCACTCGAGAAATTAAAAGAGAAGTGGCTCCGTAGCGAGTGGTCAGTTCGCCAGCCATATCGCGTTGAAGTTCCCTTCGAGCGAAGCGTTGGCGGCATCATCCTTCGCGGACGTATGGATGCTGTGTACAAGAATTCTGATGGCACCTTTGATGTCGTTGACTGGAAGACTGGCTCTGCGAAGAGCGGCGATGAATTAGCTAATGCGGCAATTCAGCTTGCTGTTTATCGACTCGCTTTTGCCGAGATAGAAGGCGTACCAATTGATCACGTTCGCGCGGCATTCCATTATGTTTCGTCAGAGGATACGGTGCGACCAAGCGATCTATTGGATTATGACGGTCTACTCGCCCTCATTCACCGCGTTCCACTTGCAAGTGAGAATTCCACGCCTAATGGAAGATGATCGCTCACCCATGCCGCACCCTGCACAAATTGGAGCTTGCGCTCAATTTTAATTTCCGAGTTCTCGGTGAGGATATGGTCAAACTGCACCTTCGCTCCCCATGATGGATAGGTAAACTGCTCGGCTGCACTTTTCCACTTCATAATCTTGCTCGGCAATTTTCCCGGCAGATTGAAATCTCCTACAAGAATCTTCTTTCCTGGCAGCGATTGAACCCAATGATGAATTTTCCTTAGTTGAACAAAATTCATTCCTGGTACAAAAGAGAGATGAGTATTGATAACCGTGATTCCATTCTCAAGGAGAACTGCGTGAGCTACCCGAGGTTCATCATGAATGTAAATTAATTTTATTTTTGGCTTCGCAGCGCCTGGGGAAGTCTGTGGAACCGCTAGTGGCAAGCCCACTTTGGAGCGACCTAACTCAAGTCGAAATTCGTTAAGAATGGGGATACGCGAGATGATTCCATTTCCATAGTACATACCGCTCTCTCGAGTAAGTTGAGTGGAATTAACCTCCGAGGTATGAAATTTTTCCCACCTCTGCCCAGGAGTGCCACGTAGCGCTATGCCACGTGAAATGAATGAGGCGCCAAGTCCTTCTGCAATTAACGCGCATTGATCGACATAGTGGGAACGCTCTTGGAAAAAATCAACCTCTTGAATGGCAAGGATGTCAACATCGAGAGCCACTGCTCCCTGAATTAGCTGTTCGTTATCAATGACCCCTTTGGGGACTGCCATTCCATGCAGGATGTTCCACGTTGCAATCTTCACATGTGAACCGTACGGGCAAATTAGATAGGCTCGCCACTTATGAGCCTCGCCGTGATGAACCTCTCCTTGGCCCGCGCCCATCTTGATCGCGCTGCCCATCTGCGAAGCGATGATGCGGCGCTAGATTCACTCTTTTCTACCGGACGCATCTTTCAGGTTCATCGCGGAAAATTTCTCTACACCGATGCCATTCATTGGATCAAACCAGATTCAGCGCCGGCGGGAGAACGATATTTTCTCGGCCTAGATAGTGATGGCGTTGGCTACTTTGCCATCAACGCTCGCTTTGCAGAAGAGAGTGAGAATCTACAGACTCTTCGTGAGGCAGGATTGATAGCGAGCGAAGTAGAGATTGGTGCGGCAGTACATGCCGTTGCACTTGCGAATTGGCATGACACACATACTCATTGCCCTCGGTGTGGCGTAGAGACCTATAGCGCGATGGGTGGCTCAGTTCGTCGATGTCGAAGTGATGAGAGCGAGCATTACCCGAGAACCGATAGCGCAGTGATCGTTCTCGTGAGAGATAAAGATGATCGAGTACTACTTGGTCGACAAAAAGTTTGGCCAGCAAAGCGGTATTCAAATTTTGCAGGCTTTCTTGAACCTGGAGAATCTCTTGAAGCGTGCGTGAAACGTGAAGTATTAGAGGAGGCCGGCGTTCGAATTTCACAGATTGAATATCTCGCCTCACAAGCTTGGCCATTTCCGGCGTCAATCATGTTGGCATTTACTGGCGTTGTTGAAAATCCAGAGGATGCTCGAGCTGATGGTGAAGAAATTGAAGATATTCGCTGGTATAGCCGAGAGAAGTTCACTGAAGATCTCAAAAGTGGCGAACTTCTTATTCCACCAGGAATCAGTATCGCTCGTCGAATGATTGAAGCATGGTACGGCAGTTCAATAGATTCTCCTGAGAGCTGGCGCTAATAAACAGTGAGTGAGAGATTTCTTGCCGGGCTCGATGAGGAGCAACGTCAAGCAGCGAGCGCAATACGAGGCCCAGTAGTCATTATCGCTGGCGCTGGCACTGGAAAAACTCGCACCATTACCCACCGAATAGCGCATGCAATTGAAAATGGTGTGACTGAGCCATCGCGCACTTTGGCCCTTACCTACACGGCCAAAGCGGCCTCTGAATTACGACTTCGATTGGCTACATTGGGATATTCGGGCGTGCAGGCTCATACCTTTCATAGCGCAGCTTGGCGTCAGCTTCAATTTTTTTGGAATGAGGCAATTGGCGGGAAGCCCTTTCGAATCCTTTCAAATAAAAATGAATTTATTGGTGCTGCTTTAGGAGAGATTGGCCGGGGCAGAGGTAGCGCATCATTGCGTGATCTTGCAACAGAAATTGAATGGGCTAAAGGGCAAGAAATTGCCCCAGAAGATTATGTTCGAATTGCGCAAGAGAAATTTCGAGTAATGCCACAAGGATTTTCATACATGGAGATCTCCGATTTATACCGTACCTATGATTTCTTAAAACAAGATCAAGGGCAGTTAGATTTTGAAGATATTCTCTTGTTACTTGTTGGAATATTGGAAGAGCAAAGCTCAATAATTGATCGAGTGCGAAATCAGTATCGAAACTTTACAGTTGATGAGCACCAAGATATCTCACCGCTGCAGCAGCGAGTGCTCAATCTTTGGTTAGGAAATCGTAAAGAAATTTGTGTGGTTGGAGACCCAGATCAATCGATTTTCTCCTTTGCTGGATCGAGCAATGAATATCTACTTGGATTTGCCACGAAATATTCAGATGCACAGGTGTTCCGCCTGGATCGGAATTATAGGTCGTCCGCTCAGATTGTTCGTGTCGCGAATAAAGTCGCTGATCGAGAATTGGTTTCAGTACGTGGCAAGGGAATTCACAATGTTCGGTTGCATTCCCATACAACTGAGTTAGCAGAGAGTGAAAAAATTCTTCAACAAATACGGGAACTCCTTGCCGGTGGGGTAAATCCGCGCGAAATCGCGGTACTTTTTAGGCGCAATGATCAATTAAATGTATTTGCAGAGAGTTTAATCTCTTCAGGCATACCAGTAACTATTGCTGGTCAATCGCAAGGTCAACGACCCTTTTTCTATGATGGAAAAATCAAGGAAGCAATTCGATTGATTCGTGGCGCAGCTATTGCAAGTGATTCAGTAAGCGAGAAAATTTCCCTCAGTGATCAAGTGCGATCAGTTCTCTCGGCAGTTGGTTGGCATTCCGACCGAGCTGCGGGCGACGACCCTCGCCTTAAACTCCTGACATTTGTTGAAGAGTTCGAAGCGAAAGTCAATGGCGCTTCGCTTAGAGATTTGATTACCGAATTTGATGAACGTGAGCGAAGCAATGTCGAACCAGAAGAGAATGCGGTGGTGTTAAGTTCAATCCACTCAGCGAAAGGATTGGAGTGGAGCCACGTTTTCTTGCCAAGGCTTCGTGAAGGCGTATTGCCAATTACCTATTCATTAGAATCTGAAAAGCTTTTGGAAGAAGAACGGCGTCTTTTCTATGTTGCAGTGACTCGAGCAAAAGATGGTTTGTACCTCTCTTTTGCCGGAAGTGATTCATCTCGATTCCTAAGCCTTCTGCCCGCTCTCAATTCTGAGTAAAGGGCCAGAGCGCGTGAGAACTAAAGGAGTGAAGCCACAGCCAGTCGAGTAAGTTTTTTGTACTTCCACATCTAATTACTCAGGGTCTTTTGGAATAAAACCTAATTGCTGGCGAAAGCCGAGCGCATCCCAAGCGTCAAAGCCAGAGACGACGATGCCTTCGTGAATGGTGTCGATGCTGACTCCATCGACATCCACTTTTCGGCCAGTTGGTGCGTGGCCCAGAAATTCACCATCATGGGTTCCGGTGAGGCGCCATCGAGTTACCACTCGATCGCCTTCAGCGATTATCTCTTCAACGTGAAAATGTAAATCGGAAAAGCCAGCATGCCATTTACGCCATTGAGTTTTGAAGCTCTCGCGGCCGACTCCAAATTTTGGATCATTTCCAGCGGCATCTTCTGCAACTAGCCGATCAATTGCCGCCTCACTTTGTTGATTCCAAATCTCCTCAAAAAATATGGCTGCGGCAGCTTTATTCGCCGCTTCAAGGCTCTTACCATCTTGACTCATCGCACACCTTTACTCTCGCTGTCTCTCTGCTAATTAAAGCCTAATCTAAATTAGGTGAGTTTGGATTAATTTTTTGGAAATCTCACTGCTAACTCGTAATAAATTCTTTTAATGTCGCGAAAAATTCTTCTGGTTCATCACCGCGGAGAGAGTGGCTGCTATTTTCAAAAATCTTTAACTGTGATCCTGGAATAAGAGCATGGATTTCTTCAGAAAATTCGGGCGCGCAGATCCAATCGTGACGTCCAGCAAGGACCAATGTTGGCGCAGTTATCTTTTTTAGCTCAGGACGTAAGTCATAGTCGAGTAAAAATCCACCAGGTGCAAATGCCCGATTCATGGCTTCAGGGGAGAGAATTGCACGTGCAAGTGCATCTTCATTTTTGGCACGTTTACTCTCATCAAAAGTGGTGGAGTAAAGACCCCAGGTAGTGCGAAAGTACTCTCTCATAGCCGCATCACTTGTTAATTCACCTGCCCAGAGTTGGCGGGCAACCTCTTTTTCTTCTGGGGTTCCGCGAAAGGCAACTATCTCTTGAGCGCGGGCATTAAAACCTCCATGTGCTGCAGTAACTATTAATAGCAACTTGGCGACTGATTGGGGATACCGCGCGGCATGTGCCATCGCGACCATGCCACCATAGCTCGTACCCACGCTAACTATTTTTTCGATACCAAGATGCGCCCGAAGCGCTTCTAAATCTTCGACATTTTCATCAAGGGTGTACTTTGAAATATCTCCACGAGCAGAGCGCCCTTGACCGCGGTGATCCCAATAAACAATCTGCGCATACTCACCAATTGGATCCATACCTGGGCGCATAATGGAGTGATCCGCTCCAGGGCCGCCATGAGAAACAAATGCAACTGGTCGTTCCTGCAACTCTCGTCCTTCAGGATGAAAGTTTGATCCATAGGTATCGAAGAAAAGGACGGTATCTCGTACTGCGGCGAACATGGCCTGAGCCTAAAGCCGCTCTTCCCGCATCCGCTATTTCCCAGGCCTATCGAGCACCGCTCCTCCCGCCTAGCGCAGACATCACCTAACTCGCCAGCCCTTGCCACCTCCCTCACCGCTCCGTTTTTCCGAATATCCTCGCCCATACCCGCGTAATTTCTGGGGTTCGTTTAATTAAGTTGCCTGGAGTCGCACCGGTTGCGTACTCTGTGTATATCGGTGTATATCGCGGCGAGAATCTCGCCACGAACCGGAGCGAAAGGCAGTCACAGTGGCACTAGCACTTGCTACTACTCGAAGCGCCGATTGGCGTCCTTTGAGCGACTTTGCACGCTCATATTCAACCTATGCCACCGGCAATCCGAAGCATTTTGGATTTAGTGGCACCCGGGGGATCGAAGGCTAAGCCTCGAAGCTCTCCGGGGGCCCCGAATCCACAAGGATTCGCGGGCCCTTTCTCTTTTTCTCGATAAAACCGAGCGAAGTGAGAAAAGAGCAGGAGAGAAAAGAGCAGGAGAGAAAAGAGCAGGAGAGAAAAGAGCAGGGCGCCAAGCACGGATGGTCCGGAGCGCGGTGAGCACCACAAGTTGAGGGAAGGTGAAGAGCAATGACGGTTTTATTTCACGAACTGTTAGTTCCAGGTTGGGCAGATACAAAGATTGGCGTATACGAGCTAACTCGCAATGAGAATTCGGGTTACAAGGAAGATGAGGGTTTTGGACTTCCATGTCACTCAGTTGACCCTGAGCTATTCTTCTCTGAATCTCAAGAGGTGCTCGAAACTGCAAAAGATCTCTGCACTGCATGTCCAATGCGCGCACGCTGTCTGGAAGGTGCGCTCTCACGGCAAGAGCCGTGGGGCGTATGGGGTGGCGAGATTTTCGATAACGGTGTTGTCGTTCAAACAAAACGCCAACCAGGGCGTCCACGAACTGCTGCCTAGTAATTAAACGCGAGCTGTGGGAGCAATCTCTGGTAACCAAGAGATTGCTTCCGCAAGAAATTTTCCTTCTGCTCCGAGTTGGCAGAAGATTCCAGTAGTACCCAGCGTTACTCGGTGGATGAGCATGTACTCAGGTGGAAGATTAAGTTGGAATCCAATTTTCGCTGTGGGATTTCGTGGATCGCCAACTCGAGCGCTTTGGACTCGAAGCCAATCGCGCGAGTATTTAAATGTCTCTTCCCGTAGCGGCTCAACAAGTGGCAGTAGATAGTCGAGAACTAACTGAGGATCCACATCTACCTCAGGAAGGATAAATCCATCTCTCTTAAATCCTTCATATAGCGCTTGAGCATTCCCATCGAGCGCATTTTTGAGAAGGCGCTTAAATGGTTCTGGAAATCCATTAGGCAATCTATTGCAGGCACCAAAGTCAAGAACACCTAGACGCCCATCTTCGAGTAATCGAAAATTTCCTGGGTGTGGATCAGCGTGTAATAGACCAACTCGCGTGGGCGCGGTGAAGTGGAAACGAGCTAATTTAATGCCCGCAGCATCACGTTGCGCTTTCGTTCCTTTGCTAATAATTTTCGAGAGTGGAGTTCCTTCAAGCCACTCACTAACAAGGACTTTGTCGGCGGCAGCAACCACTTTAGGAATTGCAATATCAGGGTCGCCATCGAATTCTGCCGCACAGAGTTGTTGAGCTTGCGCTTCATATTTGTAATCAACTTCTTCAATGATACGTGCGCGCAACTCTTCGAGTAACGGACCCATCTCTAAGCCAGGCATAAACAAATTGAATATTTTTGCAAAGCGTTGGATTTGATTTAAATCTGAAATCAACGCTTCGGCAGCTCCTGGATATTGAACCTTAACTGCAACGTGGCGACCATCTTTCCAAATTGCTCGATGGACTTGTCCAATCGAAGCAGATGCTGATGGCTTATCATTGAATTCTGCAAAGTTATCACGCCAATCTTCGCCAAGTTGTTCTGCAAGTACCCGATGCACTACACGAGCTGGAAGTGGTGGCGCAGCTTCTTGCAATTTTGTTAACGTCTCGCGATACGGCGCGGCAAATTCCTCTGGAAGCGCAGCTTCAAATACTGAGAGCGCTTGGCCAAACTTCATGGCGCCGCCCTTTAATTCTCCAAGAACTCGAAATACTTGTTCGGCAGTTTTTGCTTGCATCTCTTTGGAAACGAGTTCGCCGGATTGACCGATCATTTGTCGACCGAATCCGACGGCAGATCGCCCCATCGCTGAGAGCGGGATTGACGCTAACTTCGCGCTTCGCGCAACGCCTCCGGTAGTAAGCCCGTCGGGATCGCTGATGGTCTCGACCTCACCACTATCGACAGCAGGTTGAACTTTGGCCATGGCAGTAATTCTTCTGCTTTGCCTTACCTTGCGCGAGTTGAAAGGCCACCACCCCAATGGCATGAACAGCTCGGGTGAAAGTTCCAGGTGTGGCTTTCATCACGAATTTCTATTTCGGAGTTGGAGCGTAAATCGGGAATACGAAAAATAGTTGTCCGCGCAGATCGCTTGAGCGTTAACTCCTCGCGGACGATTGCCAAGACCCACTGGGCGGCAGTTGCCGCGGCAAAGAGCGCTGAGGCCATCGGTGCGTTGATTAATCTGTCGGTAAAGAGGGTTAGGGCGACGTTCTGCCAATTTCGATCCCGATCACTCCTGTGTAGTTCGATGCAGTGGAAGCAGGGGCTCTGCCCCGGTCTTACTAAGGGACCAAAATATGCGCCCCCAGGAGCGGTGAATACAAATATATGTGGAATTTCATGCTCCATCAGGGAAGCAAGTAATTCTGGCTCTGGATACGAGGTGATTACTACCAGAGTTTTTTGCTCAATCGGATTTACCAGATTTTTTTGAGAATTCCTATCAAACAATTGATTGTTGATGGTGCAGAGATTTCGTTGAGAAGAAGTAAGTGCGCTTGCGCTATTGATAATTTCGCGTATTTGAGAATGCAGAACACTATCAAACCTCTCACCGAGGTCAGCTACTCGAATAAACGAACCTCTAACATCGGAAAGCCGTACTGATCGTTTATCCAACGTAGCAACTGCGAATCCTTCTTCGTAAAGTATCGGTGCAAGAGCGAGACCAATCTCATTCATATGACTGATGACGATTTCCTTTTGTTGTAATTGAGTATTTCGCCATTCCAGAAATCCCTTTGCCTCAAGTTGTTCTAATAGAGTAGATAACTCAGCTTCACAACCCTCTGAATTAATATCTGAAATTTCTTTTAGATTTTGAAATATCTGCCATGTTTGTAATTTTCGAAGGAGTGGAATGAGATGTACATTTGGAAAAATAATTTGATCATCTAAGTGACCTATAAAGTAGCCATCGCTACGTTCGATACATAGCAGTCCAGGAAGAATTCTCAATTCTCGATGCATTTATAGAGAGTAGAAGTCGAATCTTGCACGATTGAAGGTAAGTAGATGATTTTGTGAATTCTGTAGATAAATGTTTCAGAGGGTAGTTGCATCCCTACTTGTGAATAAAACTCAGATTATTCATCAAAGAGTTGATCAAAGTCTCCACTTGGTCGATGAGTCCTTCCCTCGAAATACCCTTCGGCGCGTTCAAGTTGAGGATATCGCGTGAGCATTTCATGGAAGTCTGCTCCGTGTCCGGGAATTAAAATATGAATGAGTTCATGGATTAGTAAATAGTCGAGGGCATACTCGGGAGCGTCACGGAGCCGATCTGAAATGCGAATCGTTCTATCTTCGATTGTGCAGGCGCCCCAGATTCGAGACATCCGTGAAGACCATTCAACCGATACCGGGATTGCTTTTCCTTCAAGGTATTTGTGATTGAGGTAATTAGCTCTATCAAAAAGATGAGAATTGGTTGGAGCACTTTCATCATGGAGGATTTTTTTCACCATTTCATCAACTACCTGATTCGCCTCTCGTTGACTCATCCTCGCAGGAATCGAGACGATTACCTTTTCGCCATTTCGATAGGCTTCAATTGTTTTTTTCCGTTTAGTGCTGCGACGAACTTCGATAATCAATCCGATATCGCGACCATCGAGACCCATTCGGGGAAAGAGATCTCCTTGGATGAGGGGGGCGGCGGAGTGCCCAGCGCGCCGCTTCTCCTTCATACCTCTTTTGTCGATTTCTCTGCCCGTGCCATTGCCTCTGTCCGCGCCATTCTCTCTGCCTTTTTCGTTACCGATCTCACTGTCGTTTCCTTTGCTGCGCAGGCTCTTCCGACTCATCCAGAGATTCTCCCGCGCCATGGCGTGAAGTTATCCACTACCTGTGGAGAAGTCTCGGAAGGTGAGGGAGAGTCGCCTCGCTATTTTTTTCACCTCAAATGGAGAGAGATCTCGCGCTATTTAGCGCGCTCTGCTCCTCCGTAGGTCTTTCTTTATCGAGGATATCCACAAGCGCCCATTCCCTGTGCACAGATTTTCGGTAGCTCATCCACAACTTGAAAACGCACGCACGATTGCTCTCCATTTTTTCCATCCATTTCATCGACTTACGAAAAAGTTTGGGCAGGAAAAATATGGTGCAAGAGTGTGAGATTCCTTCTCTCCGGCTTGATTCTTTCTCGCTATCCCCGTACTTTCGCGTCAGAAGTCCCCGGATAACCGGTTACATATCTGCAAGGGGAAGGCAGATAAGTGAACGTGCGCCCCGGGGGCTTCGCTATTTTTATTCGAAAAAAACTCTTCATTCCTCGTAACAATTAACTATTTACAAGTGTGCGTTAATTTTTTGGTAGATCAAATAGAAAATTTTTGAGGATGTTTCTATCAAATACTTGTTGCAAATACTTGTTGCAAATACTTGTTGCAAATTCATGTAACGAATACTTGTTACAAGTATTTGAGCCAAAATAAAACTTTAACTCCACATTTTAAAGCGCCGAGTTAAAGCGCCGAGAGATCGTCGGGTGCGCTCCGCCCATCTTTAAAAACTTCAGGCGAACTCAGCTCTTCTGCAAGAGGAAGAGAGCCAATCGATTCCCAGAGCCCATCGCGATACTCATTTCCGTGAATTTCCCCTTGAACTTTGAAGAAGTGGGCAGCATCGCGAGCCATCCGAGGTGAGACTTCAAGGCCAAGTAGGGCAGCAAAAATTCGTTGGAGCGGGCCTTCCGTCGCTCGTCGCCTCCGTGACATCTCGCGTAACGCTTGGCTGTGCGGTAACTGAGCATCGGCAGCCTGGGCGCTTACCTCATCAATCCATCCTTCAACGAGGGCGATGAGTAACTCGAGGCGCTTGAGCGCTAAACGCTGAGCTTCACTCTCTTCTGGCGCAAAGAGTCCATTTTGAATCGCCTCATTAATAGCTTCTGGATTACCACTTAATTGTTCAAAGTCACCTTGAACTTTTTCAATATTCACATGTATTCCGGCCGAATACGCTTTCACGGAATCAGTAATTGCATCGCGAAGCCATGGCGCATGTGTAAAAAGTCGTGCGGATGCTTGTTCACGAAGTGCTAAGTAATGTAGAACTTCACCAAATGGAATGTTTAGGCCATCGGCATACTTAAGAACATTTTCTGGAATGAGAATTGCGCGTACCGGTTCGATAAGCGGAATACCAACATCGCCTGCACCAGTAACCGTTTCTGCTGCAGTTTTAAGAGCTTCAGCTAATTGTGTAGCAAACATCACGCTACCAATCTTTTTCATCATCTCGTTCATCTGCGCAAAGATGCCAGCCATGCCAGCCATTTCAGGCTCGGCTTCCGCTGAGAGCGCGCTACCAACCGCACTTCCAAGCGAGTTTGATAGTGGTTCAACAACTGCACACCATGTCGCCACTGAACCATTAACCCACTGCGCGCGATTCCACGTTTGCCCCGGAAGTTGTGTACTAGTAAAGGAGAGATGTTGATCTAGCCAGAGAAACTCGCGCACTGTTTCGGGAGAGAGTGATGAACCATCGCCACCTGAACTAAATGCGCGCCCAAGCCGGGAGAGCATCTCTCCGAGTTGGCTGAAGTCAAAACCACCAATTCCCTGCGGTTCACTCATCTGCGCGCACCTCCAAACATCGCTTTCTACTTACAAAAATCTAATAAACCTCGTAACCCACCTCTTAAACAAGGAGAACGGGATTTAAAGGCGACTTATTCCCGTTCTTCCTCTGAGCCAAGCGACTGCACGACTTCCGCGTTCTCAAAGGCGCATCTCTGCGCCCCTTCGCCCCCACTCCGAAAGTTACCCTACGAAAGAAACTCTGAGAGTTCACTGCAAGGTTTCACTCTACCGCCGAAGGATTGAGCGCATGCGCACAGTTCTAGATACCCTTGGAATATGTCGGCTCT
>RFXN01000121.1 GCA_009921625.1 Candidatus Fonsibacter lacus
TAACCAGCAAGAAGGCTTACTTGATTTGCGCTCTCAAGATGTTGGCGAGGTACCAGATTGGGAACTGATGCCTCTTTCGCTGGAGACCAGAAGAGCGTTATCGACTCGATGAGAATTGTTGCTATGTATAGCCAGAGCAAGTTTCCAACGATTGGAATAGTGGCGAAGATAACGCCACGCAAGACGTCGCAGACAACCATGGTCTGTTTTCGATCGAATCGATCTGCGATTACGCCCGCTAAGGGTCCGAGTATGACTGAAGGAAGTAGCCTAAAAATGAAGACGCCAGCAATTGCAAAGTTAGCTTTTGCATAATCACCGTCAGCTAGTTGACGTGCCAATGCCGTCGTCGCTAGAAGTCCGAGCCAATCTCCTAAACTGGAAAATGCCATCGATTGCCATAGTTTGCGAAATGGCTTTATCGCGAGTACACCTCGGATATCACCTTGAAGTGTCGGCTCCATAGAGAAAGCCTAGTCTTGAGTCGCGCGAGCGCGCTTTTCTGCGAGTAATTCCATGCCCCGCTCTAACGTTAACAATTCAACAATGTCGCCACGGCGCAGCGTTGCATTTGTCTCACCATCGGTCACGTAGGTACCAAATTTTCCATCTTTGACCAGAATTGATTTTCCGGTAACGGGATCGGGACCAAGATCTTTAAGTGGGCCTTTTGCAACCCCTCGACCACGTCGCTTTGGTTGCGCGTAAAGCTCTAGCGCTTCTTCTAATGTGCAGGTAAAAATTTGGTCTTCGCTTGCAAGTTGACGTGAATCTTTACCACGTCGCAAATAAGGGCCATAAGGTCCATTTTGGGCAGTGATCTCTTCATTTGTATTTGGATCAATACCAACTTCGCGAGGTAGTGAGAATAACTTCAAAGCTGCTTCGAGAGTTACCGTATCTAATGACATCGTTGAAAAAAGCGAGGCAGTTCGCGGCTTAGGCGCTTTGCCTTTTACCTTCGGCGTATCTTCGGGAAGGACCTCAACTACGTATGGACCAAAACGACCAGTCTTTGCAACAAGTGGGAAACCTGATTCAGGATGTACTCCAAGTTGTCGCTCACCAGAAGGGCGCGCAAAGAGTTCATGCGCTTTGGCCAAAGTAAGTTCATCTGGGGCTAAATCTTCCGGAATATTTGCGATGACTCGATTATCTCCCTCGCCTTTTTGCAGATAAGCGCCATAGCGACCAACGCGTATCTCTATTCCATCACCCAAATTCATCGTGTTCACTTCACGAGCATCAATCGCGCCAAGAAGAAGCGCTTTAACCAAGCAACTCGATTCTCTTCGCCCAGCGCAATTTTGTCGAGATCTTCTTCCATGCTCGCTGTGAAGTCATAATCAATTAATCTTGGAAAATGTTGCTCTAAGAGGCTAGTCACTGAGAACGCCAAGAAGGTTGGAATTAACGCACGGCCACGTTTTGCTACATACCCGCGATCTTGAATGGTTTGAATTGTGCTCGCAAATGTAGAAGGGCGACCAACTCCCAACTCTTCCAACTTCTTAACAAGAGATGGTTCGGTGTAACGCGCTGGCGGCTTGGTTTGGTGACCCTCACCAACAAATCGAGTTACTGCCATAACATCGCCGCTTTTCATCGGCGGTAATCGCATCTCTACTTCATCATCAAGATCTGCGCTCTTATCATCAACTATTTCCTCATAGGCCGCTAAATATCCAGGGAATGTGACAACTGAACCATTGGCGCGAAAACCAGCGCTCTTTCCATCTTTAGTCTTAGTCTCTAAATCCACTCGCATTTGCATCTTTTTGGCATCAGCCATTTGAGATGCGATGGTCCGCTTCCAAATTAAGTCGTATAGCGAAAACTCTTCGCGAGTAAGTTCTTTTGCTAATTCACCTGGAGTCTTAAAAGCTTCTCCTGCTGGACGAATTGCTTCGTGCGCTTCTTGTGCATTCTTGGTTTTGCCAGTGTAGAGACGAGGAGAATCTGGTAAATATTCAGCGCCATAAAGCGCCTTGACCGCAGTCCGTGCCGATTCAACGGCAGATGGCGCCAGAGTTACCGAATCAGTTCGCATATAAGTGATGTAGCCATTTTCATAAAGACGTTGTGCCACCCGCATCGTTAATTGTGCACCCCAGCCAAGACGGCTACCTGCATCTTGCTGAAGAGTTGAGGTCGTAAATGGCGCTCTGGGTTTTTCACTTCGAGGCGAATCTTCAGTTGACTTGACGGTTAATTGGCAACCTTCAAGTGAATCAACGAGCGCAAGCGCCTCACTCTCTTTTAGCCAAATGGATGAAGATTTATCTTTTACTTTTCCTTGGGCATCGAAATCGTTAGATGCAGCGAGTTTTGCACCATCAAGAGTTAAGAGCCGTGCATTAAAACCTAGAGCGCAATGCGCCGTGATATCCCACCAGTCTGAAGCCACGAAAGCTTGTCGTTCACGCTCTCGCTCCACCACTAGGCGCATTGCAATTGATTGCACCCGACCGGCAGAAATTCGTGGCATAACTTTCTTCCACAACACTGGTGAGAGTCGATACCCGTATAGGCGATCAAGGATTCGTCTGGTCTCTTGTGCATCTACTAGTCGTTGATCCAATTCACGGGT
>RFXN01000122.1 GCA_009921625.1 Candidatus Fonsibacter lacus
AAATCCCGTTGCAGGAAAGGTGCGGACACGAACCGTTGAAATACCATCTTTAAGTAAGGCTCCATCGGTGATGGTGCCTGCTAAATCAAAGACTTCGAGTAACCCACGATCGCCATCCCAGAGGTTTTCAATTGCAGGCGTTAGTTCGTAAGCGGCAAAGGCAGAGGTCACGCCAAGTGCAGCAGCTGCCGCTCGATTAAATCGTGGAGTTCCTTGTAACTCTCGAGAAACTTGGCCAAGTCCACCCATATTTGTTCCCGCTAAGTGAAGTGCGCGTTGCGCATCAGCGCTATTTAATCCAATCGCTGCAGCTGCAGCAGTTACCGCGCCAAAAGTTCCGGCGGTTGCAGTGATATGCCAACGTTTGCGATGTCCTGGTCCAAAGAAATGTGCAGCAGATGCGGATGCGCGCATTCCTGCTAGCGCGGAAGTGAGAAAATTATCTCGATATTGTGGATGTTCAAGGGCAATTGCAAAACTAGTTGCAAAAACTACTGAACCTGGATGATTTACAGCTGACCAATCAAGATCATCCTTATCTTCGAATGCAGATTGACTCGCTAATCGAGCAGCAAGACCAATTGCGCCATCTTTTTTTAGAAGTGAATCGTGGCGGTGCAATCTATTTCCACTGACTACACAAATCATAAAATCAGCAAGGAGAACTTCTAGTCGCTCTAAAATTTCTGGAGTGGAAGCAAGACTTGAATAGTCAATGAGCTCTCGAACCAGTCGGTTAGCGTTCTCTATTTTCTCGGACACTTAACGCGCTCCTTGACTACTAGCGCGTGCCGTAAATTTGGTATCGATAACAGATTCTCGAGGATCGTTACCATTGAGCACTTCAAGTATTAAGTGCGCCGCTTCGCTACCAATCGCCTCTGGATCTCGATAGACCGATGAAATTTCGGTAGCAAAGACATCAAAGAGCGGCCACTCATCAAGAGCTACCAGAGCAATATCTTCGCCAATTTTTAAATTCATCTCATTAAATGCACGAACTACGCCGGCGGTGGAACCAATCCCACCTGCGATAAATGCCGTTGGCCGCGGATTCTTTAATAAGAAATGGCGGGCATGAATCAGCGCATACTCAGCGTCAAAACCACCGAGGGCAATTAACTTCTCAGGGAGCGGTAGACCAGCTTCGGCGAAAGCTTCACTAAAGCCCTTAATACGATTTCGTGTGGTGTACACATTTGCTGCGCCAGAGATAAAGGATATTTCTCGATGTCCCTTATCAATAAGATGTTTTGTCGCAGCTTTCACGCCAATCGCATGATCAGTAATGACCGCGCTCGCATTGAGCCCCTTCACATCGCGATCGAGAAGAACAAGCGGTGCGCGAAGCGAAAGAATCGTCTTTTTCACATAAGGAGAATCCTCAGCAACGAGAGAAGCGATTACGCCATCAACTCGTCGTCGACGTAATAGCGCAAAATTTTTCGATTCGGTTTCGACGCTGCCATCGGAGTTCATCAAAATGAGGGAATAACCATTACGACGCAACTCTTGTTCACATGCTCGTGCAACAACTGCAAAGAGTGGATTAGCAATATCGCGAATAATGAAACCAATAGTTCGCGTTGCACCGCTGCGAAGTGATTGTGCGAGAAGATCAGGTTCATAACCAAGAGCTTGCGCTGCCTCTTCTACCTTTGCACGCATACTTGCTGAAACATCTGGATGGCCAGAGAGAACTCGACTTACGCTGGAGAGCGCAACGCCTGCGCGCGCTGCCACATCTCGAATAGTTACTGGGCTTTCCACAACGCATCACCACCCCTTGACACTTTTGCCATGATTCCACTATCTTCCCGAATGGAATCGTTACCAGAATCTAACCGATATTTCTGGAAATTACGAGAGGGAATTTTTAAACGCCATGGACCTAACAATCACCGCTATCGAAACTGAACAAGTACGAGTCCCTCTTGCGCGCACCTATAAAGGTAGCCATTACAAGATGACTCATCGCTCAACAATCATCACTCGCGTTCATACTGCAAGTGGATTAATTGGCGAAGCGTATGCGGGCGATGAAGATGCCGGTCTTGCTGAAATCGACGGCATCATTCATGACGAAATTGCGCCAGCTCTCTTGGGACAAGATGGCTCTGCTATCGAGAAGTGCTGGGAATTGGCTCGCCCTGCAACCTGGGACATTCTTCGCGATCGTCGCCTAGGACTTGTTGCCTGCGCCTCTCTCGATGTCACGCTCTGGGATCTCTTTGGTCGTGCGCTGAACGTGCCACTCTGGAAACTTTGGGGCGGATATCGCTCGTCGATTCCGGTAATAACAATCGGCGGCTATTACGGCAGCAACCTCACTATTAAGGAAGAAGTTGAGTACCTTCTCAAAGAAGAATTTGCTGGAATGAAATTTAAAATTGGCGGATTAACTCCTGAAGAGGATGCCAAGCGTTTTAAAGAAGCTCGAAAAGTTGGTGGCGAGAAGTTCCGCATCGCTGTTGATGCAAACCAGGGCTACTCCACCGCTGATGCAATTAAATTCTCTCATCTCGTTGCTGATGACAACCTCCTCTGGTTTGAAGAGCCATGCCAATGGCAGAACGATCG
>RFXN01000123.1 GCA_009921625.1 Candidatus Fonsibacter lacus
AGAAAAGAAAATTAAAGATATTAAATAAATGAAATTACTTTTAATTTTTTTTTCCTTAATAATTTACTCCTGTTCTTCAGATAAGGATAAAAAAGTAGATCTTGATATTTTTAAAAAACAGGGGGAAAAAATAAATGTTTTCGATTTGAACAATGTTTTTGATAAGGAAATTGATGCTAGATCTTTATTACAATTAAATCAACCTCAGCTTAATAAAAAATGGTCATATGAACATTTTTCCTCAAATAATTTTTACGAGCATTTAATTTACGATGGAAAATTTCAAGATATTTATAAAAAAAATATTGGTGATTATATAAATGAAAATAATGATAATGGTTCAATATTAGTATCTGATAATTTTATCTTTTTTAGTGACGAAAAAGGTAAGATTTATAAATTTGATATTAGCAACTACAAAACTATTTGGGAATTAAAAATTTATGATAGTTCTTATAATAATTATCCAAAAAATATTGCATTATTTTTAAATGATAATGTTTTATATGCAGCTGATAATTTAGGGTTTATTTATTCAATAGACATTGAGTCGGGAAAAACAATTTGGCAACAAAACTATGGTATCCCATTTTCATCTCATTTAAATTTTCATAAGGGAGTTCTGTATGTAGTAAATCAAAATAGCCGACTTTATGCCTTTAATCCATCCGATGGTCAGAAAATATGGAGCTTTGAATCTTTGTCTGGTTTAATAAAACCATCCAGATCTAGCAATATTTCAATTTATAATAATAAATTATTATTTTCTAATGACGTTGGCGATGTAACAGCTATTGATTTAGATCAACAAGTTATTATCTGGACTAAAAATATTTTATCTCAAAACACTATTACAAACAATGTAGTTTTTAAAATTTCTAATATTTTAATTGATAAAAATGATGTTTATGTTTCTTCAAATAGTGGGGATTTATTTAGTTTTGATCTTGATACAGGAGAGATAAAATGGTCTCAAAAGTTATCATCTATTCAAAATCATATTATTACGGATAAATATTTATTTGTACTTACAGAAAATACATATGTTGTTGCATTCACTAAAACCAATGGAAGTATTTTATGGTCTACAAATTTAAATAAATATTCAAAATCAATAATTGAAGGAAGTAATGTTGGAATATTTTCGACACCAATAAACAATGATCATTTTGGTCTTTTATTAGCAAGTAGCCATTTGTATCTATCTTCTGCAAGCGGTTATGTCTTTAAAATTTCAGCTATAGATGGCAAATATATTTCTAATAAAAAAATCAATAATCAATTATCACGTGCGCCAATTATAGTAGATAATAAAATGATATTTCTTAATCGTTCTTCTCAGTTAATAATAGTCAATTAATGGACAAAACTTTACCAGGAGTTATTACTCTTGCAATAGTAGGAAAGCCAAATGTCGGCAAATCTACTTTTTTTAATAAAATTTTAAATAAAGATTTATCGCCTGTTAGTGAAATTCCAGGAACAACAAAAGATCTTTTTATAGATAATGTTTTTTATAAAAATAGAATTTTTAAATTAATTGATTCAGGTGGACTAAAAAGAAAAGGAAAATCTAAATCTGATGAGCAGCAATATATTACTAAGGAAAGTTTGAAAGCTATTTATCTTGCAGATGTCGTATTATTTATGATTGAAGCTGATAAGGAGTTTACGAAAACAGACAAGCAAATTTGTCGATTGATATTAGACAAAGGTAAAGGATTAATTTTTGTCATTAATAAAATTGATTTAGTTAGTGAATTAAAAAAGATTAAAAATGAATATATTTACTATATTAAAAATCTATTTTCTGATGCTTTATTAGCTGATCCGTTTAGTGTTTGTTCTTTAAAACTACAATTTCCAAAAAAAGTTTTCGATGAGGTTATCAATATACACTCTCGTTTTAGAAAAAATTTTAATAATAAAGATTTAAATATTGCCTTGCAGGAAGCAATAAATAGGAACAAGATTCCTGTATATTCAAAATTTCGCCCGAAAATAAAGTATATTAAACAAGTAAGTACTAGACCAATTATTTTTAAAATTTTTGGTAACCAGGCTAATAAACTTTCATTAGATTATCAAAAATATTTATCTAAAAGCTTAAGTAAAAAATTCAATATAAAAGGTTTTAAGATATTTTTAAAATTTGTTGGCGCAGAAAATCCTTTTAAATTTAAAAAATATTAAATTATCTAATATTGCTTAGCAGTGATAATTGATTGTCTTTAACACTTCTATTTGATTGATCTAGAGGAGGTATTGGGTAGTCTCCTGTAAAATAATGATCTGTAAATTCAGGATTTGCATTATTTCGTTTTTGATAGCCCATAGCTTTATAAATTCCATCTATAGACAAGAAATTTAAAGTTTTAACACCAATATATTTAGTCATTTCATCTAAAGACATAGCAGAAGCTAAAAGTTGGTCCTTATCTGGCGTGTCAATTCCATAGTAGTCTGGATACATAATAGGCGGACAAGATATTCTCATATGAACTTCTTTTGCACCCGCATCATACATCATTTGTACAATTTTTTTAGATGT
>RFXN01000124.1 GCA_009921625.1 Candidatus Fonsibacter lacus
TGTGAAAGTTCCGTAAGGTCCTTCTATCATCACTCGAACTCCAGGTTTAACCGAAATCAATGAACGAGAGTGATCACCAAGATCTTTTACGGTAAAACGCATTTCGTTAGCTGTTGGCGCAGCTGAGAGCGAGAAAGGGTGTGACTCATACCAGCGCGATCCATCGAGAAAGCGCCAATTAAAAAACTGTCCACCCTCTGCCTTTAATTTATGAAGATTTCTTCCAGAGACATGTACCGAAATAATTCCGGGCGCCTCTACCGTAACGCGCGCTACCCGTAATTTAAATCGGACGCTCTTATAAAGTGGAATTGCTATTCGCCAAATAACAATTATCACAGCAACAAATATGTAGAGACCAGTCCAGTAAGCGCGATTTAATGGATGGCCAATAAACATTACGCCAGTGAGAACCTGATGCATAAATGAGAACGCAATGGCAATGTATGTATAAAGATGAATCGTCCACCACGTTTCATATTTAATTTTGGAACGGACTCTCTTATATGAAGATATTCCAGCAGCCATGAAAGCTAAGAAGCCAACAAATGCTGGAAGCATCCATGGATAGGTTGTGACTAACCGCCATAGTTCAACTGCTACCTGTACTTTGTCATTAGCGGCATAGCCAACTGCGACCAGGAGAACATGGATCAAGATAAGAAAGAGCGCGTAGGGCGCAGATTTGCGATGCCACGAAACTAGACGATCATGGCCAACTGCCCGTTCAATCCAGGTAATACGTGCAACAAGTAGTAAGCCAAGGAGCGCGAGATACGCGCCGGCGAGCGCAGCTACTCGAGAGATTGTGGTGATGATTTGAAATGTGCCGGTGACATCTTCTTTAGTCAGAGTCGCCGCAAGGAGGGAGAGGGTGAGGCCAAGGCCGGTTCCGGTAAGGATGGCTGCTAGATCAAGGCGCGCCATCGCCCGCTTCTTCGTTAGCCCCTTACTCATGGATATGAGGATGGCTTTTCAATATGAGGATTTCCTGAGAGGCGCCTGCGCCTGGCGTTGGAGTTTCCTACCTCAGCGCTTCGAGCGCAGCTAAGACCTGTGCCTTACGGGGCGCACCGACGGCGCGGGCAATCTCAAATCCCTTGCTATCGAGAATTAGAGTTGTTGGCGTAGAGAGAATGCCAACCTTCCGGACCAGATTGAGTTGCTCCTCAGCATTAACATCTATATGTATAACACCTTGGGATTCGGTCGCCACTTCGTTCAAAATTACTCGCGTCGCCCGACATGGGGTGCAGAACGTAGATGAGAATTGCAGGAGCGTGGCGCGCTCGCCGAGTGAGCCGATCTCGGTTGCGCTTACCTGTAGCCGCTGCTCGCGCCCGGCCCGATCGCGGACTCGCCCATCGCGATGGCGGTACCAATAGCCGTAGCCGGTAGCGATGAGCAAGACCGCCCCAAGTATCACCAAGTTCTCCACGCGAGTATTCTCCCACTATGGCGAAGCTCCTCCTACTAACCAATTCTCGCCATTCCAGCGCGGAGGTGCTCCCCTCACTTGCGCTCTTGCAACATCAGGTGCGCATCTTGCCCGCTGAAGTTTCGGTCCTGGTTGATGCCCCTTCGATTGACCTCCTCTTAGTGGATGCCCGACGAGATCTCATCGCGATGAAAAATCTGACCAGACTCCTTACCTCCACCGGAGTTGGTGCGCCAGTAATGGTTGTTGTTACAGAAGGTGGTCTTCCTGCGCTTACCGCTGAGTGGGGCGCTGATGATTGCATCCTTGATTCAGCAGGTCCGGCAGAGGTTGAAGCTCGGGTACGTCTGGCCATTTCACGCTATCAAGAGGATATCGATGCACGAAATAGTTCAGGCAGTGGAAGTGAGATTCGTTCTGGTGAAATTGCTATTGATGAACATTCATACACCGCGCGCGTTAAAGGGCGCGCTCTTGATTTAACCTACAAAGAATTTGAATTATTGAAATATCTGGCGCAACATCCTGGTCGGGTATTTACCCGAGCCCAACTCCTCCAGGAGGTGTGGGGCTATGACTACTTCGGCGGCACCCGCACCGTTGATGTCCATATTCGACGCCTTCGCGCCAAATTGGGCCCCGAATTCGAGGCGCTGATTACCACGGTGCGACATGTGGGGTACCGATTTAACGCCTCGGGTACCGAAAACCTTACGGGCATTCTCGATTAATACCCCCCAAGAGTAGACTTTTAGCCGTCGGGTTCTCCCGCCCGAAGGTTTGTTAACCGATGGAGGAAATTGTGAAGAAAAGAATTCTCGCTGCGCTTGCGGGGGTCTCGCTCCTTAGCGGACTTCTCACCGCAGCAACAGCTAACGCTGCGAACGATCCACTACCTGGCGGACCATGGCCAGCGTGTGTGACACCCACTGATTATTTCTGCGTTGAAGCAGTGTCCGTTGATAACGGACGTGGCACCGTTGCAAACTTGCAATGGGTAGCAAGTGGTACTGCTAATCCAGTCGATGCTCCTGCAGCAGCTCCTGCTGCAAGCCCTGCAGCATCACCTGCAGCATCACCTGCAGCATCACCTGCAGCATCACCTGCAGCATC
>RFXN01000125.1 GCA_009921625.1 Candidatus Fonsibacter lacus
TCGCCATCAAGGTGGCGGACATAAGCGTGCATACCGCGTTATCGATTTCCTTCGAAACGATAAAGATGGCGTGCCAGCAACCGTTGCACATATCGAATACGATCCAAATCGAAGCGCACGTATTGCACTTCTTCACTACGCAGATGGCGAGAAGCGCTACATCATTGCTCCAGTAAATCTCGAGCAAGGCGCTGCTATCGAAAATGGTCCAGCAGCTGATATCAAGCCAGGAAATAATCTTCCACTTCGTAACATCCCAGTAGGTACCGTTGTACACGCAATTGAGGTGCGCCCTGGTGGTGGCGCAAAGATCGCTCGCTCTGCAGGAGCTGCTGTGCAGCTTGTTGCAAAAGAGGGAAGTTGGGCGCAGCTTCGTATGCCATCTGGTGAAGTACGAAATGTTGATGTCCGTTGCCGTGCAACCATCGGTTCTGTCGGAAATGCTGAGCAATCCAATATCAATTATGGAAAAGCAGGACGTATGCGCTGGAAGGGCCGCCGCCCAACCGTTCGAGGCGTTGTTATGAACCCTGTAGATCACCCACATGGTGGTGGCGAAGGCCGCACCTCTGGTGGTCGCCATCCAGTTTCACCTTGGGGTCAACCTGAAGGTCGCACCCGAAAGAAGAAAGCTAGCGATGCACAAATTGTCCGCCGTCGTCCAAAGAACAAGAAGCGATAGGAGCCCTTCATGCCACGTAGTTTGAAAAAGGGTCCTTTTGTGGATTCTCATTTGACGAAAAAGGTAGATCTTCAAAACGAGAAGAACACCAAGAACGTCATCAAGACCTGGTCGCGCCGCTCCATGATCACTCCAGACATGATCGGCCACACCATTGCGGTCCATGATGGACGCAAACACATTCCAGTTTTTATCACTGAGGCGATGATTGGTCACAAGTTGGGCGAATTCGCACCAACTCGTACCTTCAAGGGCCACGTTAAGAGCGATGGAAAGGCAAAGAATGCCTAATAACACTAATCAACAAGTAATCAGCGCACGCGCAATTCTTCGTGATGTTCGCATCACGCCACAGAAGGCACGTCGCGTCATCGATCTCATTCGTGGTCAAAAAGCTGATGAGGCTCTTACTATTTTGAAGTTTGCACCACAGGCTGCAGGTGAGGTTTTCCATAAGCTCCTTGCATCAGCGGTAGCAAATGCGAAGCAGCAAGATCCAGCAATTCGCGATGCATCTGAGTTGTGGGTTACCGAAGCTTTCGTTAATGACGGCGTCACGTTGAAGCGATTCCGTCCACGTGCTCAAGGCCGCGCTTATCGAATCGATAAGCGAACTAGCCACATCACCATCGTGGTCTCAGAACTTCCACTCGGAGCAGAAGGGAGCGCCAAGTAATGGGACAGAAGATCAATCCTCATGGTTTCCGTCTAGGCGTAACCACTGAATTTAAGTCACGTTGGTACACCGATAAGTTGTACAAAGATTATGTAAAAGAAGATATTGCGATCCGCCGTATGCTCGATAAGGGTATGGAGCGCGCTGGAATTTCACGTGTTGAAATTGAGCGCACTCGCGAGCGAGTACGCATCGATATTTACACCGCACGTCCAGGAATTGTTATCGGTCGTCGTGGCGCAGAGGCAGATCGCCTTCGCCAAGATCTCGAGAAGCTAACTGGCAAGCAAGTTCAGCTCAATATTCTTGAGGTAAAGAGCCCAGAGACCGACGCACAACTTGTTGCTCAAGGCGTTGCCGAGCAGCTTGCAAGTCGCGTCTCGTTCCGCCGCGCAATGCGTAAGTCAATGCAAACTGCGCTCAAGTCTGGCGCAAAAGGTATTCGCGTACAGTGCAATGGTCGTCTTGGCGGCGCTGAAATGTCACGTTCTGAGTTCTATCGCGAAGGACGAGTGCCACTTCATACGCTTCGCGCTGATATCGATTACGGCTTCTATGAGGCCAAGACCACTTTCGGCCGCATCGGCGTGAAAGTTTGGATCTATAAGGGCGATATCGTCGAATCTCGTTCTGAGCGAGAAGCTGCTGCCCTTGCTGGCGCAACAACTCGAAGCCATCGTCGCGCAACACAGAATGCAGCTCCAGTAGCAACTCTTGGCGCACCAAGTGATGCAGCTGCAGCGGGCGCAACTGAAGGAGGGCAGGCCTAATGTTGGTTCCTCGTAAGGTTAAATTCCGCAAGCCTCATCACCCATCGCGCTCTGGCGCTTCAAAGGGTGGCACCACGGTCAACTTCGGCGATTTCGGAATTCAAGCTCTTGCTCCTGCTTATGTCACCAACCGACAGATTGAGGCAGCGCGTATCGCGATGACTCGTTACGTCAAGCGTGGCGGCAAAGTCTGGATCAACATCTACCCAGATATTCCATTAACAAAGAAGCCAGCTGAAACTCGTATGGGTTCCGGTAAGGGTTCACCTGAGTGGTGGATCGCAAACGTCAAGCCAGGTCGCGTGATGTTTGAAATTTCTGGCGTAACAGAAGAGATTGCTACCCAAGCGATGACTCGTGCGATGCACAAGTTGCCGATGAAGTGTCGCATCGTTCGACGTGAGGAGGCGTAAGAA
>RFXN01000126.1 GCA_009921625.1 Candidatus Fonsibacter lacus
GAACGTGCCCTGAGTTTGGCGCTTTGGTACCGCTTTTATATGCCTCGTCATTGAAATAACTAAAGGTGTCATCTGCGGGATTGGGCATTGCCTGATAAATCACACCATCTCGCTCTTGAGTAACAAATATATGATCGTGGCCTTGGAAGAAAATCGAAACATTGTTCTTCACCATCAAGTCATGAATCGGTAGCTCCCAATTTGGTCGCTCCTGTGCAAAGGTAGAGAGGCCCTTCGGATCGACTCCGCCCCACTCATACGTGGTGGATACCTCGACTCCGCCTCGCCCCGTACCTAGAACATGGTGGGCAAAGACGAATTTGAATCGTGCATCGCTCGCTTCAAGGACTCTCTTTAACCAGGCGTACTGGGTATCACCAATACCCACTTTCCACATATCTCGTGCGCCCTTGCCTCCCCCACCCTTCTCGCCACCGCCACCCTTGTCCACACCGGCAACATTGTCAACGGCAGCAGTCGAATGCCAGTAAGGATCCAGAGTGACAAATAACGCATCGCCCCATGTCCATGAGTAATAATCGCGAGGTAAACCAACCAGGGGAATCTCTTCGATATTTCCGTCGTAAAAATTATTGGTGGCGGGAAGTGGATAAAACTTATTCCGAGCATTACCTGCTAAAACTGCAGGGTTTGTCGCTGTGCCATCGAGTAAATAAGCGGCGGCCTGCTCGTGGTTTCCGTTCACAAGAAAAATCGGCGTCGCACTCCCGGTAACGGTGAGCCAATTTCGATGAGTTCGATAGATATTCTCAACATTCTCTTTTGTCGCTTGGCCTTTTCCAATTAATGGATCGATACTGAAATCATCACCAACGAGAATATGAAAGTCAGGCAATTGCTTGGCAATATTTGCCATTGTGACAAAATACAATTCAGATCGAAACATTTTTCCAACTCGCTCAGGATGGGTATCTCCTTGGACGGTGAAAGTAAAACTTTGGCCCTTCTTTCGAGATGTTATAAAGGAATATTCTTTTCCAGCCTGATAGGTTTTCGACTCTTTATTTTTAAAGCGGAGACGGTAATACACTCGGGTGTTACTCTTCAGATTAGAGATATCGAATACGAGCGGCTCATTTTGAACTAAGGTGGCAACTGGACTCTTCGACGAGTATTTACCTTTTGAATACCCATATTCAACATATGCACTCAAACTTTGATTAGCTATCACGCTCAGTGCTATCGAATTGGTGGTCGGTCGCCCAAGAATTTGAGTAAAGACAGGCGCCGTTACTCCAAATGCTCTACCGATTGAGGTGTCGGCGATTGCGATTAATAGGGCTGAACCAAGGAGTGAGCGGCGCGAGATAGGGGCCGCTAACCATGCACTAAATAAAGCCTTGCTCTCGGTACTCACGCTCCGAGGGTAGGAGCACCAATCTCATAACTCTCTACTCATTTTCTGGGCGTTTTCTGTGAGTTGAAAAACCCACCCTGAGGTGGCGCTCGCCGCCTAAGGGCTGCACACTCGCTCGCCTCCCCCAATCCCAACGAACTGGCGCGGAAAAGCTCTGATATAAGGTGGGGGGGTGAGTGCGGATCGCGTTCTGCGAGAACTCAATAGCCGCGCAAATTCCCGAAAAGCTGTTGAACTTCAGCGCTTTTTTAAGACAGGCAAGGGCGAATATGCCGAAGGTGATGTCTTCCTCGGAATAGTCGTTCCGGATACGCGCAAAGTTGCTCGGGTCTATGAATCGCTCTCGCTCGGTGAGCTTAATAAACTGATGGCTTCACCATTTCATGAGGCTCGACTCTGCGCTTTAGTAATTCTTACCAATCGATTTAAAAAAGCGAAGAGCGCGACGGAGGCAAAAAGTTATTACACCTTTTATCTGAAGGCTCTAAAAAAAGAACAGATTGATAATTGGGATCTGATCGATGTGAGCGCGCCAACTATTGGCCAGTACCTCCTCACCGAAAAAGGAGCGCTTGCAACGTTGCGGACTATGGCAAAGAGCAAGAACCTGTGGGTTCGTCGCGCAGCAATTCTCTTCACCTTTGCCTCGCTTCGCATTGGTGATACCAAACCAACCCTTGAAATCTCCAAAGTGCTACTCAAAGATGGGCAAGATCTGATGCATAAAGCGGTGGGATGGGCGCTCCGTGAAGTGGGGAAAAGAAATCCCGCTCAGCTCCGCGACTTTCTCGAGGAACATGGCCAAAAAATGTCGCGTACTACGTTGCGATATGCGATTGAGAAGTTCTCTCCTAGAGAGCGAAAGAGTTGGCTCGAGAAAACTCGAAAAGCTCGCTAGGTCAAATTAATTGCTCTTCTCATCCTCACTCAGGTGATCGGCCGTAACTCGTCCTGACTGTGCCCTTGCCTCTGAGGTGAAAAGTTCTGGATCAAAAGGCCCATACCAAAAAGACTATGTGAAAAATTACCGGCCAAAAATTCGATGCAATAATCCGCCAGATTTTGGGGCCGAGTTATCGCCGTGGCCTTGGCAACGTTCGCTCTGAGGAACGCCGGCTAGTGCAACTTCGATATGTTCGCCACATCCGGACCAAGTTGGTTTACC
>RFXN01000127.1 GCA_009921625.1 Candidatus Fonsibacter lacus
TAAGAGCGCGAAGACAAGCACGCCTGCGCTGAAAGGTTCACCGCAACGTCGTGGCGTCTGCACGCGCGTTTACACAACAACTCCAAAGAAGCCAAACTCTGCCCTTCGTAAAGTTGCACGTGTTCGTCTGACTAGTGGCATGGAAGTTACGGCATACATTCCAGGTGAAGGCCATAACCTCCAAGAGCACTCAATCGTTCTCGTACGTGGTGGTCGTGTTAAGGATCTTCCTGGTGTTCGTTACAAAATTATTCGCGGTTCACTCGACACCCAAGGTGTTAAGAATCGTAAGCAAGCACGTAGCCGTTACGGAGCAAAGAGGGAGAAGAAGTAATGCCACGTAAAGGTCCTGCTCTCAAGAGCCCAGTCATTGCCGATCCGGTTTACAACTCTCCAGTTGTTACTGCGCTCATCAATAAAATTTTGCTACACGGTAAGCGTTCCACCGCAGAACAAATTGTTTATTCAGCGCTTGAAGGTTGCCGCGAGAAGACTCAAGGCGATCCATTAATCACTTTAAAGCGTGCGCTCGATAACGTGAAGCCAACTCTTGAAGTTCGTAGCCGTCGCGTTGGTGGAGCTACCTACCAAATTCCAGTTGAGGTGAAGGCTGCACGTGCAACTGCGCTTGCCCTCCGTTGGCTCGTTGGTTACTCACGTCTTCGACGTGAGAAGTCAATGGCAGAGCGCTTAATGAATGAATTAATCGATGCAAGTAATGGTTTAGGCGCAGCTGTAAAGAAGCGCGAAGATACGCACAAGATGGCAGAAGCAAACAAGGCGTTTGCTCACTACCGCTGGTAATAGGGAGATATAAAAAGTGGCTGTTGATTCGGTAATTGATCTCGCCAAGGTCCGGAATATCGGGATCATGGCTCATATCGACGCGGGTAAAACCACGACAACTGAGCGTATCCTTTTCTACACCGGTATCAACTACAAGATCGGTGAGGTTCATGAAGGCGCTGCCACCATGGATTGGATGGAGCAAGAGCAAGAGCGAGGAATCACCATCACCTCTGCTGCAACTACCTGTTCTTGGAATGACCACCTCATCAACATCATTGATACCCCTGGCCACGTAGATTTCACCGTTGAAGTTGAGCGATCACTTCGCGTTCTTGATGGCGCCGTTGCAGTATTTGATGGCGTTGCCGGTGTTGAACCACAATCTGAAACCGTTTGGCGTCAAGCTGACAAGTACAACGTTCCGCGTATTTGCTTTATTAATAAATTAGATCGCACTGGCGCAAATTTTGATATGTGCGTAGGAATGATTAAGTCACGTCTTAATGCAACACCGCTAGTTCTCCAAGTTCCTATCGGAGCTGAAGCGGATTTCCAAGGTGTAGTTGATCTCATTGCAATGAAGGCTCTTGTCTGGCCTGGCGAAACTAAAAAGGGTGAGGACTACATCGTCGAAGAGATTCCTGCCAATCTCAAAGCGAAGGCTGATGAAGGTCGCCATCTACTGATTGAAACTCTCGCTGAAGCTGATGACGCAATCATGGAGAAGTACCTTGAAGGACATGATCTCTCTGAAGGAGAAATCATTGCTGGAATTCGTCGCGCAACTCTTGCCGACAAGTTGACTCCCGTACTTACTGGTTCAGCATTTAAGAACAAGGGCGTTCAACCAATGCTCGATGCGGTTACTCGTTACCTACCAAGCCCTCTTGATGTTGCGGCAATCGTCGGCCACAAGCAAGGTGATTCATCTGTTGAAATTATTCGTAAGCCAGATCCAAAAGAGCCATTTTCTGCTCTTGCGTTCAAGATTATGAGTGATCCACACCTTGGCAAGCTCACCTTCGTCCGCGTGTATTCAGGAACTCTTGCTGCAGGCGATCAAGTTCTTAACTCAACGAAAGATCGAAAAGAACGCATTGGCAAGATCTATCAAATGCATGCCAACAAGCGTGAAGAGCGCGAGACAGCAACAGCTGGAATGATCATTGCTGTTATGGGTCTCAAAGACACCACTACAGGTGAGACGCTATGCGATCCTGCCAATGCGGTAATTCTTGAATCAATGGAGTTCCCAGATCCAGTTCTTCATATCGCGATTGAGCCAAAGACTAAGGGCGATCAAGAGAAGCTTGGCACTGCAATTCAACGACTTGCAGAAGAAGATCCAACATTCCACGTCCGCACTGATGAAGAGACTGGTCAAACAATTATCGCTGGTATGGGCGAACTTCACCTTGAAATTCTTGTAGACCGTATGCGTCGTGAGTTCAAGGTTGAAGCAAACGTTGGTAAACCACAGGTTGCTTACCGCGAAACTCTTCGTAAAGCAGTTGAGCGCCATGACTACACCCACAAGAAACAAACTGGTGGTTCTGGTCAATTCGCAAAGATTCAAATCGCGCTTCATCCGCTTGAGCCAGGCAAAGAGGGCGGATACGAATTCGTTAACAAAATTACTGGTGGTCGCGTTCCTAGGGAGTACATCCCCTCAGTCGACGCAGGATGCCAAGAAGCGATGCAATCTGGTCCGCTCGCTGGTTATCCATTAACT
>RFXN01000128.1 GCA_009921625.1 Candidatus Fonsibacter lacus
CAGTCCGCTTTGAGGGCAATGTTAGAGATGCAGGTAAGTCGTGTTTTGTTTGCCCGATTTGCTGAAGAATTGGAAGGTCAAGGTCTTGACCCAGCCCTATCCGACGAGATTGATAGGTTGTTTTCTTTTGTTGAAAAGTTTAAAGACATATCTGACACAAGAGACATGGTTAGGTTGGAAGTTGAGGCACGAGGCAGTAGTGGGGTGTTGAGCAGACTGTTTGGTGCAAACGTCGGTGACTCAACAAAACGTTTGACAGGCGGGGGTTTTAACGCCCAACAAAGTGATGTAATGTACTCTGAAATATTGGACTTGAGCGAGGATAATTGACAAACCCCGTAAATATAAGGTACATTTGATAAGTACCCTATAGAAAGCGAGGAAATCATGGGAATAGACACTATGTACGAATATGCTGTTATCCAAGATTTGCAAACTTCCTTAGAACGGGCAAACGAAGACAAAGCCGAACTACGAGAATTGGTTGATGTTCTTTTACAGAAACTAGCGTATGCACAGCCTGTCATCACTCAAACTAATAAATACTGTAAGGCATTGGAAGACGGTGAAGACCTCACTGGTCACCTAGTGTCTTTAATTCGGGCAATTTCAGACTGGAATACAAAAGCCATTAAATAACATGTAACACCATAAGGACACAATGATAGAAAAATCTGGTTACACAATTCGTAATTATTCTGAAGATATTAGTGACCCTAATCTAAGCGAAGACGAGAGAAGTGGTTTAAGGATGTTGGCACACTTGTTGTTGCCCCATGTCTACATTTCTGCTCCCTATGCTTTTCCTGACCCCATAGAGAACACCAACAAGGCAATTAGGATTGCAGACGACTTATACACCTCAGGTGTGTGTATGCCGATTTTGCCCCATTTAACAATGTTGTGGAATACGGTAATACCACACGAACCAGCATTTTGGTCAGAGTATTGTTTATTGATGATGCGTCGTTGTGATGCTCTTTTGCGTATTGATGGACTGTCACAAGGTGCAGACAGGGAAATTGTTGAGGCTAAAAAAGTAGGTATCCCCATCTTTTACTACTTAGACGATCTATCAAACTGGCTTGAATCAGGACCCGACGTATGAGCAAACGATTTGAAAACCTTCATGGACACCCAATGTTTTTTCAAGTGCTTGAAGAAATGGCATTGTTGCATGACAAGAAAGGAAGAGATTACGGCATCGGCATAGACACTCTTGGCAATGTTCGCTCATCAGAACAATGGGGTGTACCAGCATGGATTGGAACACTTATACGAGCCAACGACAAAGTTGTAAGGTTACAAAACGCTGCAAAGGGCAGTGCGTTAGTCAATGAAGGCATTGAAGATTCTTTAATGGACTTAGCCGCTTATTCAATAATTGCTTTAGTCCTTTACAGAGAGTCTTTGGTTGATGGAAACTCCTGATTGGGTAACAAAAGCGCAATGTAGAGGCTTACACGGGGACTTATGGTTTCCACCAGTTGAGCATGAGAATCATCAGATTTATTACGACGTTGCTGTAACGGTTTGTGCATCGTGTCCGGTATGGAAAGAGTGTTTGAAAACGGGCGCAAAAGAAACTTATGGAATGTGGGGTGGCTTAACTCCACAAGAGCGATCATCCTATTTAAACAAAACGGACAAGCATCTTGCTCGCCACGGCACTGTTGCACGTTTTAGACAAAGTTGCCGTTGTTCTGATTGTGTCTCAAATCATGAAAAAGTTTTTAACACAAAACTAGATAAATCTCTGTATCCCAAAGTGGGTAAGGGTTTGACAGACATTGAAAATGTCCATAATAGGTTGTTTAACCCTTCTGATGGGGTAAACTAGTAACAAGCCTTTAGCAGGCACGACCCTATGTAATTTGTAGGGTCTTTTTTATTAACCGACCAAAGGATGATGAATGTTCAAAGTTCCTTTCGTAGTCTTTATGCTCATTTCAAACTTGCTTACAGCAACTGTCATAGGCATAACGACCCCAAAAGAAATCAGTACACAAAAAGCACCCGAAGCGAAAAGTTATGTAATGGTTGAGCCACCAATGGCTTCACTGGCTACCTTGCCAGCCAAAAAAAGGCTAGTAATCCCTCCCGACGCTGAATGCCCACAATGGTGGCAAACAGCCGTAGATGCTGGTTGGGCAATTAAAGAACTGCCCACTTTGGACATGATCATGTACCGAGAGAGCCGATGTTTGCCCAAAGCCTTGAACAGTGATGACCCCAACACGGTAGATGGCATCAAAGGCTCATTGGGTTTGACCCAGTTAAACGCTTTTTGGGTTAAATCCACGACCTATTACCCCAAAGGCTACCTACAAAGCCAAAACGCGGTAAATAACATACGCGATTTGTATGACCCATACCTAAACTTGCTTTCTGCCCTAGAAGTGTGGAAGTATGGACAAGACAAACACGGATGTGGCTGGTACGCATGGGCGACATCCTGTAAATAACTCAGGAGTGAAATGCCGACAATTAATTACAACTGTCCCGATTGTGACGAAGTTC
>RFXN01000129.1 GCA_009921625.1 Candidatus Fonsibacter lacus
GATCTACTTGAAGAACTAAGCGAAAAAGATCAACGACTTTTAATTTTAGACGCTGCCGGATTTAAAACTAAGGAAATTGCCGAAGAGTTGGGTTATGCCAATGCTAAAGTCGTTGCCACGAGGTTAAAGCAAGTGAGACAAAGGCTGAAGGAGAGATTAGATGGATAACTTTCTCTATCTATCTCGAATTTATGACGGCATTAATCCAGAGTTTTCAGAAAACTTCCCCGACGCAATTGATGAAAACGATTACGAAACGACCCTAATTCAAGGGTTCGACAAGGTCGTCAGGGGACTTAGATTGCTCAATACACTCTATGATTTTGAGAAAGATGGATTGGAAAACCTTGTCGACACAAAAGAATCCTCATTTCCGAGCGAATTGGATTCAACTGATAGCTCAGAACGTAAACCCTCGATAATTGACTCTTGGTTTGCGGTGGCGTTATCCAATGACGCCAGATTAGTGGCTCAGTGTTTTCAAGAATTTACACCTGACCAAAAATGTGACTTGTATCCGCTATTTAGAGAGCTTGTGTATTTAAAGGATAATTACTTTGATTCACATTCATACCCAGGCCATATAGACGTAATGATTCAGCGCACCATAGCTTCTCTAGCAATAGGTGATCTTGAGATAGAAGCCCAAACTTCTGCCTTGGCAGTCTTGGAATTTCAAGATCCACCATCGTGGAATTTCGGGCCCTTTTATGAAGAGATATTAAGAGCGATGACCTCCTATGATTTCCAAGCGAAAGAGAAGAATCCCGTCTCCGTAAAAAGGTTTTTCGTGGGCTACCTGGCATGTATTGTCGCCTCCGATGATGATGCGGAATTAATCTCAAAGTCCGAATTCGAGATACCTAAAGGCGAATGGGATGACTCCTACAAGTACGGCCAAATCTATAGAAATGATAAAAGAGCACCGGATTCGCGTGAAGAATGGTTCGGCATTCTTGCCCCTACCTCAGACGCCCTATATCTGGGCGAAAGAAATTACAAGAACTTTGAGGAAGCCATCAAATACGAGAAGATCTGGATGGATCTAACTTTCGATGTGCTGAGGTAACTCATCTATCGGTGATGTCAGTACCCCCTGCTAATCTGCTAATCATGATGAGAGAAAGAACTGCGATTTAACGCCTTCTGACTGGGCCTGTCCAAGTACAGCCCCTCTCTCGCTGAACCCGAATTACCCGCCTTATCTCTTTGAGGGCTTCATCTATCCACCCCTAAATGGTCGATTGACTTTTCGACCCCTAATTCGTTTGTACTGATAGAGGGACTTATCCAAACCATCCCTTGCGAAAGGAAAGACATGCACGTTAAAGCACATCTAGATCTCGATTTAGTTGCCTTGGAGGCGGCTGATCAACTCACACTTATGCTCGATCTAACCGCCCCCATCTCGGATAAGGCGAAGAATCGAGCTCCCCAGGCAATTCAAGTTGTTCTCGATCGCTCCGGATCGATGAGCGGTGAACCGCTAGAGAGCGCTAAAGGCTCTCTTCTCAAGCTTGTAGATCGCCTAGCGCCACAGGACTTCTTTGGTCTTGTTGCCTTTGATGATGCAGCACTTGTCGTAGTACCTATGCGACCAGTTCAAGATCATCACATCCCATCCCTTCGCCAAGCTATCCGCCAACTTAACACTGGAGGATCAACAGATATCTCAGCGGGATATCTAATGGGGCTACGCGAATTAACTCGCGTGACAACGGTGGGTGCATCAACACTTCTTCTTATCTCTGATGGCCATGCAAACTCTGGAGAGCAAGATCCAAAAATCCTTGAATCAATTGCTACCAAGCATGCGACTCAAAGAGTTACTACTTCAACAATCGGTCTTGGCAATGGCTATGACGAGATCATTCTCGAAGCTCTTGCCACCGGTGGAGGCGGCGCTCACCGCTTCGCTTCAACTATTGATGAAGCTGTCGGCGCAATTGCAGCGGAGGTTAGTGATCTACTCGATAAGAGCGCAGTGAACGCAGTACTTAGAGTCAAGCCCGTTCAAGGCCTTACTCAACCGCCACAGATCCAAGTTATTCAACGTCTTCCGTTCTGGAAAGATGGCGAAGATTATGTAGTTCAACTTGGTGATCTCTATGCCGGTGAGAATCGTCGATTCATTATCGGCCTTGAAGTTCCAGGAATAGCTGCCCTTGGCCTAGCCAAGGTTGCAGATATCGTGGTGGAGTATCTAAATCTGGCTGAGATGACAGAGATCTCTGTAACTATGCCGGTTCAAGTAAATGTTGTTCCAGTAGATATTGCAGCTGGTCGCATCCCAGATCCAATTGTTCGCGCCGAACGTCTAATCGTGGAAGCGCAATCTGAGAAGGTCATAGCTACCGATGAGATCCGCTCCGGTAAATCAGCTATCGCGTCAAAGCGCCTTCGGGGAACAGCTGAGAGATTGCGCCGAGAGGCATCAAATATCCCAGTTACTGATTCTCGCAGCGCTGAGTCGCTAGAGATTATTAAAACTGAAGCAGAAGAGATGGATCGTCTAGCTGG
>RFXN01000130.1 GCA_009921625.1 Candidatus Fonsibacter lacus
CCACCTTGATCAATTGCAATATCAACTAAGACTGAACCCTTCTTCAAATGCGAAACTAACTCATTACTAATCAACTTCGGAGCTTTTGCGCCGTGTACTAAAACAGCTCCAATAATTAAATCTGAAAGAAGTGCTTCTTGCTCAATCTCATGGGTATTTGAAACCAGAGTCTTTACCGCACCGTTAAATATCTGATCTATATAGGCAAGTCTGCTCTGATTTAAATCAACTACCGTTACATCAGCTCTCATACCAAGGGCAATAGTTGCTGCAGCAAGACCTGCAGTTCCTCCGCCAAGAATTAAAACCTTTCCAGGTCTTACTCCAGGAACTCCCCCAAGTAGAACACCTCTGCCTCCTGCGCTTGCTTGCAGCGCTGCTGCTCCCACTTGTGGAGCCATTCGCCCAGCAACCTCGCTCATTGGAGCAAGAAGAGGAAGATTGGAATTTAACTCAACCGTTTCATAGGCAATTGCAGTGATACCACTTTTGATTAGCGCATCAGTGCAATCCCTTGATGCTGCAAGATGCAGATATGTGAAGAGAACTTGGCCAGCTCTCATTTGGTTATATTCAGCAGAAACCGGCTCTTTTACTTTTAAGATTAATTCAGCCTCAGCCCAGAGTTTATCTGCTGAGGAAAGTATTGTTGCCCCAACGCTTTTATAATCATCATCTGAGATAAACGAGTTGTCGTCCTGCTTTGTCCAGCCAGATGGAGCATCAACTCGAGTAGCAAGAAGGTCATTTAGATTAGGAATGTTCTTAGATGTTAGTTCCTCGGCAGTCGCCTTACGTGTACTTGGTTGCTTCTTAATACCTGCACGCTTTAACGTCTGTCGAGAGATACGCGCCTTAACTGGAGTTGCGTTTGCACTTTCAATCGAGTAAATTCCATCAGGAATAGTTGCGTGTCCTGCGATCTCAATAAGACCTGCTTTTGCAACAGGCTTGCCATTCTCTGTCGAGTATCCACGAACTGCGTCAACTCCCACATACGTTCCACCGGCACTTCCAATATCACCGTTTGGAAGTCTAAAGTTAAAGTCAATTCCGCGTCCCATTTCAACCCAGCGTCCCTTGCGGTCACGCCACTGCAAAGCAACGCGAGCACGACGGGCTGCACTTGAGTTTCCACCTCTAAATCCAAATGCGGCAACAAGTGCTTCTATTGGAGACTCGTCAATCTTAAAGAATGCTGGTACAGCTCCAGCGCGTGTTACACGAAGGCGAGCAAACGCGTGACGTCTTTCTAATGATCCAGGTTGTAATGAGTGAGCTGCAGCAACTAAAGGACGAACATTTGTATCAACTGAAACATCAGACGCTAACCACTGCGCGTATCTTTCTCGTGCTGTTTGTGCAGATGCCGTGATATTCTTTAGTGACTTAGGGTGTCCTACAGGTAGTAGGTCTAAGTTAGAACTGTATTCGTAAGCTCTATATGTGTCCTGGTGCGCGGTAATAAACTTAGCAACCTCGCGAAGAACTCCAAGTTCGTTAGACTCAGTTGATAATGACGATAACTGTTTAGCTGCTCTGTCCATAACAGTAAGAGCTGCACGTGGCACGACGCGACGCTCGATAGGAGCATTCTTATTTGCCTCTACAATAAGCGACAGAACCTTCTCACGAAGAGACATTGGCTTATAGTCTTTCTTGTAGATTGCCTTACGGTCTACTAGCTTACTGATAATCTCTTCGTACATTATTTATCGCCGCCTAGCATCTTGCGCTTCTTAGGAAGAAGGTCTGCGTCCTTTGACATGTATAACTTTGTTGCAAGTTCGTAAGCGCGATTAAACGGAACGTCTCCGTCACGAACACCGCGTAGCCATGCACCGCGTAGTGCTGGAATTACCTCGTAGCCGAGACCGGAGTACTCTGCCATTGAGTAAATTGCGTGCTCTGGTGAGCCATACTCGTCGACAGACTTAAGTGCAACCTGCATAAGTTCATGCTGCATCATTGAAGCCTCTGCCTTTGAAGATTTTGGATGCGCTTTTGGCAAAAGATCGTTGTCCTGCTTGTAATTTGGATTTGCAGGAGATCCTGAGCGCAATAATTTTAGGAACGCATTAACACGTGCCATTGCCCACTGGTCACGAGTCTTACCTGGGCGATGACTTGATGAGAATGCGCCTGAGCCTCTGCGATACACTGCCTTTAGCATTGGCAGTGTTGCCTTGCGTCCTGGCTTTGCATTCTTGTTGTGCTCTTCTACTTTTTTACGCAGAGAGTTCTCGGTCTTTTGCGAGAAAACAATTTTCTTTCCGCCAGAGGCAGAACCCTTAGGATTTTTCTTTGAGCCGTAGATGCGGTCCTTCTTGGGAGCGCGTCGTGATGCAGCAAATTCCTGAGCTGCTGCAGAGTCTGCAGGTACACAGTTTGGAACCATCTTGCCGTTCTTCTTTTTCATTCCAACCTGGACGTATCCGTCCCAGCATGGACCCGCGGCTGCAGTTACAACTCCGTCTGGAATAAGCGCAAAGCGGCAGTAGCCTTCTGGCTCTACCTGTT
>RFXN01000014.1 GCA_009921625.1 Candidatus Fonsibacter lacus
TGAACGCTGTCCATTACCTCGGCGCGACCGGTTAAGCCAGCAAGTGGCAGGCCTCCAGCAATACCTTTTGCAGTGGTAATCAAATCGGGAATTAAATTTTCATCTTCACAAGCGAACATTGCTCCGGTGCGAGCAAAACCAGTTTGGACTTCATCAGCAACAAATAGCGCACCGCTCTCGCGTGCAAACTTCGCCAGGCCGGGGAGAAACCCCTTCGGGGGTACAACAAATCCACCTTCACCTTGAATTGGTTCAATAACAATAGCGGCAACATTTTTTGCGCCGATTTCTTTCTCAATTTTGTGGGTGATCATATCCAGCGCTTCTTCAGCGCACTTCTCGGGATTGCCAACCCATCGGAATGGATAAGCCATTGGCATTCGATAAATTTCTGGAGCGAATGGACCAAAGCCTTCTTTGTACGGCATGTTCTTTGCCGTCATTCCCATAGTGAGATTTGTTCGGCCGTGGTAACCGTGCTCAAAGACGACTACTGCGCTCCGTTTTGTAAAGCTACGCGCAACTTTAATCGCATTCTCAACCGCTTCTGCTCCGGAATTAAAGAGTGCGGATTTCTTTTTATGTGTTCCGGGAGTTAGTCGGTTAAGCGCCTCGCAGACTTCGACATACCCTTGATAAGGGGCAACCATAAAACAGGTGTGGGTAAATGCATGTACCTGTTCCACTACTTTTTCGATTACTGCATCAGCAGAGTTACCAACATTGACTCCTTAACGAAAACGGGGATAGAGATACCAAGAGATGCTGAGACGGCTTCACTCCGGCGCGCAAGCAACTCTTGAGACTTTGGTCCAGGGATTGCAGTTTTAAGAATTCGCTCTTGTGGAAGTTGCGCTCTAGCCATACTAGAAGGGTACTCAAGGAGTCGTTTCGTCGCTAACTTTCGAGAAAATACACGATGATTACCTGCTTTTTAGGTCAAACCCAATCTTCTCCTAAACTTTCTGAGAGGATAGCGCCATGGCCTCTAGTCTACGTTCGGTCGTAATCTTGGGCGCTACTGGCTCAATTGGCCTCCAAGCGCTCGACCTATTAGCTGGCGCTCGAGATAAGTTCACTGTGACCGCCCTTGCGGCCGGTGGTCGAAATATTCCCTTACTCATCGAACAGGCAAAAAAATTTAACGTCGATGTGGTTGGGTGTGCGAAAGGTGATCGCGCGATACTACAAGAAGCGCTCCCTGGAGTTGAGGTTATTGTTTCTGAGCGCGCGGCAGAGGAGATTGCTGCAATTCCCGCCGATGTAACGCTCAATGCCATCACTGGCTCGATCGGTTTACGACCATCGTTAGCGGCCCTTAACGTGGGAAATACATTGGCATTGGCAAATAAAGAATCACTCGTTGCAGGTGGTCCGCTAGTAGTGAACTCTGCTAAACCCGGTCAACTCATTCCTGTTGATTCAGAGCACTCTGCACTTGCACAAGCGATGCGAAGTGGCGCTACAAATGAAATCTCGCGATTCATTCTTACCGCAAGTGGTGGTCCTTTCAGAAATAGAGAAGATTTAAGTGGTATCCGCGTTGATGAAGCGCTGAGTCATCCGACGTGGAATATGGGCCCAGTGGTCACTATTAACTCAGCCACGCTTGTTAATAAAGGTTTAGAAATAATCGAGGCGCACTATTTATTTAATTTCCCTCTAAAAAAAATCGAAGCGGTCATTCATCCACAATCTATTGTCCACTCCATGGTTGAGTTCTACGACGGTTCAGTTATTGCTCAAGCAAGTCCACCAAATATGGTCCTGCCTATTTCATTAGCTCTCAACTGGCCACATCGAATCCCTGGTGCAATCACGCCACTTGATTGGACTACCAGTCAGCAGTGGGAATTTGAACCAGTAGATACTTTGCGCTTTCCTGCCATTGATTTGGCGCGACGATGTGGTGAGGTTGGTGGCGGTGCTCCGGCGGTATTTAATGCTGCTAACGAAGAGGCGGTCGCTGCTTTCCTGGTGGAGAAGATCTCTTTCACCGATATCGTTGAGATTATTGATGAGGTCCTTGCGGACATTGGGGGAGATGCAAGCGCGCCTCTTCGCGATGTCGCTGATGTCAGCGCTATTGAAGAGAATGCGCGAGCGGTAGCACGCGAGAAAATTGCGGAGCGATGAGCGCTGTGATCTGCGCTGTGAACGGCACTAAGAGAGGACGGTTAAGAGGATGAGTAACTCCGGCTTGACCAGCCTGATTGGAATCTTGGCATTTGTAGCGGCAATGCTGCTCTCGATAATGATCCATGAGTGGGGCCATTTCATCACTGCTCGTAAGTACGGAATGAAAGTAACGGAGTTTTTCCTAGGCTTTGGTCCTCGACTTTGGTCAACAAAACGGGGCGAAACAGAATTTGGTATTAAAGCGCTTCCTGCCGGTGGTTATTGCCGAATCACCGGAATGACTCCGGTACCGCTTGTACCAACCGCGATCCAGTCGCCCCGGCTTTTACTGCAGGGTTTCAAGCCGGCGATGATATTCGCGCCATTGATGGCAAAGCCATTACATCCTGGAGCGAAGTCGGAATGGCGATTCGAAAGAGCGTATCGAAAGAGTTGCGCTTTACCGTTCTCCGCGATGGCCAGACCCTCGATATCGAGGTGACGCCCATTAAATATCAGAGCGGTAATCAACGTGTTGGCATCATTGGAGTGATTAGCGAGCGGGTTAATGATCGATATCCACTTCACTCGGCAGTAGCAGCCTCAGTTCGTGAAGGTGGAAATATTGCGCTGGGAAGCCTGAAATCGCTCGTCGCGCTGCCGAGCAAAATTCCGGCGCTCTTTGGGGCAACCTTTGCTGGAGCTAAACGTGATCCCGAGGGGCTAGTTGGCGTTGTTGGTGTTGCTCGGGTAAGTGGTGAGGCGGCATCAAGTTCGGGCGGTTCGCCCTCAGAGAAAATTGGATTCTTTCTTGTAATTATTGCCAGCCTCAATATTTTTGTCGGGATTTTTAATCTCATTCCATTGCTACCGCTCGATGGTGGCCACATGGCGGTTGCTCTTTTCGATGGTTTCCGCCGCGCGAGAGCTCGACGACGTGGCCTGCCACAACCCGCGCCATTTGATGTAACGAAATTAACGCCTATCACTGTGGCGGTGATCGCAATTATGGCGACCCTCTCCGTTCTCTTGCTTTTTGCAGATCTTGTCAACCCCATTCGTCTTAATCAATAGCCTCCATGGCTAGGCTTAGGTGGCTGGAGGCTGGCGCCAGAAAATCAAAAAAATCGCGCAGAAAATCAGGAGGTACGGCAAGATAGGGACATGGTTGATCTCGGAATGCCAGCGCCACTTCCCGCGCCTCTCGCCCCACGGCGCCAATCACGTCAGATCACATTAGGTTCTGTCCTGGTTGGTGGTGGTGCGCCGGTGAGCGTGCAATCCATGGCAACGACGCTAACTGCTGATGTCAACGCAACGCTCCAACAGATTGCAGAGCTAACCGCATCGGGCTGCCAGATAGTTCGGGTAGCAGTCCCTAGTCAAGATGATGCAGATGCGCTCGCCGCAATTGCGAAGAAATCACAGATCCCCGTCATCGCCGATATCCACTTTCAACCGAAATATATTTTTGCCGCTATCGATGCCGGGTGTGCAGGTGTGCGAGTTAACCCAGGCAATATCAAACAATTTGATGACAAAGTAAAAGAGGTTGCGAAGGCTGCCGGTGATGCTGGTATTCCGATTCGAATCGGCGTGAACGCAGGATCGCTCGATCCTCGACTTTTGAAAAAGTATGGAAAGGCAACGCCAGAGGCTCTTGTGGAATCTGCGCTCTGGGAATGTTCGTTATTTGAAGAGCATGGTTTTACTGATATCAAAATATCGGTGAAGCATCATGATCCAGTAACTATGGTGCAGGCTTACCGATTATTAGCAAGCAAGTGTGATTATCCGCTTCATTTAGGTGTAACAGAAGCAGGGCCACTTTTCCAAGGAACAATAAAGTCTGCAGTTGCATTTGGCATTCTTCTCGCTGAAGGTATTGGCGATACGATTCGAGTCTCACTCTCTGCGCCGCCAGTGGAAGAGGTAAAGGTTGGCATCTCAATTCTCGAATCGCTAAATCTACGCCAACGTAAATTAGAGATTGTCTCTTGCGCAAGTTGATGTGTATACCCTTGCCGAAAAGGTTCAAGCAGGTCTAGAGGGCATGACTGTTCCACTTCGCGTTGCAGTAATGGGGTGCGTTGTTAATGGACCTGGTGAAGCGCGTGAAGCAGATCTTGGAGTTGCTTCAGGAAACGGTAAAGGACAGATATTTGTTAAGGGCGAGGTAATTAAAACTGTTCCTGAGGCGCAAATTGTTGAGGTGCTCATCGAAGAGGCGATGCGCCTTGCAGACGAGATGGAGAGTTCAGGTGCTCCCGTCGTCGAAGTTCGATAAAGATTAACTGGTGCTACAAACACTTAGAACTTCACACTTGCCTAGTGATGTTATTGCTTACTTAGAGAGCAAGCCTGAAGCGCACTCCTTTCTCGCCTCACGTTTGTTCGCACTTCATCCACAATCATTGAGCGAAGCAGTCATATACCGAAATAAGGGAACAGTGGAAGGTGTTACATATATCGGCACCAATTTAATTCCAAGCTTTTCGAGTCGACAAGCTCTTTTCATGACCGCCGACTACATTAGATCACAACCAGCAAAATTCTCATCTATTGTCGGTGAAAGCTCAGTGGTCTATCCACTTTGGGAGCTTCTTGAATCCAGTGCGCCAGCGGTGCGGTTGATCCGCCCATCACAACCATTGCTTGCGATAAGAGATGAACCCCTTATTCATTCAGATCCGATGGTGCGGCTGGCGCGGGCTGATGAATTGGAATTAGTTATCGCTGCGGGAGTTTCGATGTTTATCGGAGAGGTGGGAGATTCGCCACAAGTTAATGATTTTCGGGCGCGAGCGATTGAACTTATCGCTATGGGGCGCACGTATATCCGCCGAGAGGGTGATCAGATTCTTTTTAAAGCCGATATTGGCGCGGTAGGTGCAGGTGCGCTACAAATTCACGGAGTATGGGTGCCGCCCGAGCATCGGGGGCAAGGTCTGGGTTCACACGGCATGGCAAGTGTCATCCGGTTATCAAAGCGCTTTGCGCCAATCGCCTCGTTATACGTCAATGACTTCAATCACGCTGCGCGTGCAAGCTATAAAAAAGTGGGCTTCGTCGAGGTGGGAACGTTCACCTCAATATTTCTCTGAAGTAGGCTCTTACCTATGTCCATTCTGAAAATGTCCTCTCTCTTACTCCGCACCCTTCGAGATGACCCAGCCGATGCAGAGGTGGCAAGTCATAAGCTTTTAGTGCGAGCTGGATATATCAGAAGGATTGCAGCGGGCATTTACTCTTGGTTGCCCTTGGGATACATCACACTGAGAAACATTGAGCGCATTGTTCGCGAAGAGATGGATCGCGCAGGTTTTCAAGAGGTGCACTTTCCAGCGCTCTTACCAAAAGAACCATACGAGGCAAGTAATCGATGGAATGAATATGGTCCAGATCTCTTCCGTCTCAAAGATCGCCGCGGCGGAGATTATCTTTTGGGTCCAACGCACGAAGAGATGTTTACCTTGATGGTGAAAGGTGAGTACTCCTCTTACAAAGATCTTCCATTGACGATTTATCAAATCCAAACAAAGTATCGCGATGAAACTAGACCTCGTAGTGGAATTATTCGAGGTCGCGAATTCGTTATGAAAGATTCTTATTCGTTTGATGTTGATGATGCGGGACTTCAAAGTTCATATAACGCGCATCGTGCGGCATATATCAAAACTTTCGACCGCCTTGGACTTAAATACTCCATCGTGTCAGCAGTATCTGGTGCGATGGGAGGCTCTGCCTCCGAAGAGTTTCTCGCGCCCTGCGAAACAGGCGAAGATACCTACGTACTCTGCCCCTCTTGCGGGTTTGCAGCAAATGTAGAAGCGATGTCTACCAAAGTTATTGAGAAGAGTTTTGATACTCCGCCACCAATGGAAATTCTTGACACCCCGAATACGCCAACTATTGATTCATTAGTTGATGTGATGAACTCAAAGTATCAAGCGAACATCACCGGGGTAGATACCTTAAAAAATATTCTTCTCATGGCAGATGGCAAACCAATTTGCGTACTCGTACCGGGAGATCGAGAAGTTGATCTAAAAAGATTTCAAGCCAACCTCACTGGAGTAAGTGAGTTGCGACTCTTTGACGATGAAGATTTTGCCAAGCATAAAGAGTTCGTGAAAGGTTATGTCGGGCCACAAGATGCGAAGAAGTTCGGCCTCACACTGTATTCAGATCCACGTATTCAGCGCGGATCTCATTGGATTACTGGGGCAAATCAACCAAATAAGCATGCGCGCTATGTAACGGAAGGTCGCGATTTCACTGTTGATCACTATGCTGAAGCGGCTGAAGTGCGAGCTGGAGATCTCTGTCCCAAGTGTGACACTCCTGTTGTCATCGATCGCGCTATCGAGATTGGCCATATTTTCCAATTAGGACGGAAGTATGCAAAGAGCCTGGACTTAACGGTCCTTGATAAAGATGGCAAACCTGTGGTCGTGACGATGGGTTCTTATGGAATTGGCATTTCGCGAGCAGTTGCCGCGATTGCCGAACAAACTCACGACGACATTGGTCTGAAATGGCCACGTGAAGTATCGCCAGCTGATGTTCATATCGTTGCCACCGGCAAAGAAGATGAGCCTTTTATAAGGGCGCTAGCTCTTGCCGAGGAACTCGATAACGCTGGCCTTCGAGTATTGGTGGATGATCGCCGAGAACCCAGCGCTGGCGTGAAGTTTAAAGATGCTGAATTGATTGGAATTCCCATCATTGTCGTCGTTGGAAAAGGCCTCGCAAACGGGGTAGTGGAAGTGCGAAATCGCTGGAGCGAATCAAAAGGTGAGATTCCAGTTGATAGCGCCAAACAAGAGATTTTGAAAGAAGTAAATTCGTTGTAGCATTCTCCTTACAACTTCATAGGGAGAGCTGATCCAACAGCAATGACTGTCATCGATACCGCAGTAAGAAGTGCGATAGAGCCGATTATAACGGCAAACAATCTCTTCCTTGAAGCCCTTCATATCTCTACCGCAGGAAAACACCGAATCATTCGAATCCTCGTTGATGGCGAGAAACGTCTTTCACTGGATGAAGTCACTGCTATCACCAAACCCATCTCTGAAAAGCTAGATGAAGTTGCAGAATTAGGGGAGCGTCCATTTACGCTTGAAGTTTCCTCCCCAGGAGTAGATTTCCCGCTTACCCTTCCTCGACATTGGCGAAAGAATAAAGGTCGCCTCGTCGCCATTAAAATAAAAAGCGGAGAGAAGATTACTGGGCGTATCCATGAATCATCTGATTTAACAGTCACAATCGAAATGAAAGCTGGAAATTTCCAAGAATTATCATTAAGTGAGGTTGCTGAAGCTAATATCGAGATTGAATTCAAATGAGCGTTGATATTCCCTCACTCTCAATTCTTGCAACTGCAAATGGGCTATCACTAGAAGAATTGATCAAGAACATTGAAATTGCAATCGATGAGCGATATAGCGAATTGCAGGAGGCTGAACCTGGAGTGCACTCACGTTTAGATCGAGAAAGTGGTGCAATCTCACTCCACAAAAATATCGACGGCGAAGAAATAAACGTAATTGGCCCACCAGAGTTTCCACGTATTGCTACTGGAGTCATTCGGAAAACTCTTAAAGGTAAATTACGCGAGGTTAAGGATGCAGAGATTGTTCAGGAGTTCTCAACAACTATCGGCGATTTAGTTTCTGGTGTTGTACAACAAGGTCGAGATAGCAAGGTTATTCTTGTCAATATTGGGCCAGTCGAAGGGAAGATTCCGCTCCAAGAGCAGGTACCTACTGAAAAATTTGTTCATGGGGATCGAGTTAAGGCGCTCATCGTTGATGTTCGTAAGGGAAATAAAGGTCCAGAAATTGTGCTCTCCCGTACCCATCCAAATTTAATTAAGAAACTTTTTGCGTTAGAGGTGCCAGAGCTAGTTACAGGCGTTGTCGAAATTATGGGAGTCGCGCGTGAAGCGGGAGCGCGAACTAAAATGGCGGTTCGCGCACATCGCGCTGGGGTAAATCCCAAAGGTTCATGCATTGGTCCCATGGGTGCGCGCGTGCAAGCGGTAATGAATGAGCTCCATGGTGAGAAAATTGATATCGTCGATTGGTCTGAAGAGCCAACGGCATTTATTGCAGCGGCTCTAGCGCCTTCAAGAGTGGTCAGTTGCGAAGTGGTCGATCCCGAACGAAAGCAGGCAAAAGTGGTAGTTCCTGACTTCCAACTCTCGTTGGCAATCGGAAAAGATGGCCAAAATGCGCGTTTAGCCGCTCGATTAACGGGCTGGCGAATTGATATCCACCCAGATGAGGTACGCTGAGGGTTCTAGACCTCCTGCAAAGGGCGTTCTAAGGCAGCAAACGGCAAATATATAGTTATATATATTTGGAAACCAAGATTGGGAGGGCGCTTATGAAGAGTTATGAGATCAACTCACATTATTTTGCGCTTTCTCTCTCCGACTCTGCTGTAGTTCGACTGAAATGAGAAGGCAATAGCGGCGACGCGCGTTTGATACGCGCCTAGCCACAAACTAGAGGGAGAAGTGTGGCTAAGGTCCGCGTTTATGAGCTCGCTAAGGAGCTCGGGTTAGAGAGCAAAGCGTTACTCGCCAAATTGCAAGAGTTGGGTGAGTTCGTTAAGTCAGCTTCATCAACTCTTGAACCTCCCGTTGTTCGTCGAATGCGCGATCTCTATCCCAGCGCGAATCCCACTCCTGATAGCGAAGCACCCGCGGCAGCGAAGAAAGCGCCGGCAAAGAAAGCAACGAAGAAGGCCACAGCCACGGGAAAAGCGGCAAAGAGTGATGGCGCGCCAAGCGCTGATGAAATTTCTGCGCTCCTTGCTGAATTAGGTCCACTCGTACCGCCACATCTTCAAGATTTAGCGCAGAGCGCAGTTCAAGAATCGAAACCAAGCGCTCCGCCATCACGTGGTGAGAATCCGCCTCCGGAAAGCGCGGCAAGGCCGGTAACAGCGATACCTCCAACTACACCCGCTGCGCCAGTAAATATTCCGCGACCGCCTTCTACTGCATCTCCTGCATCTCCTGCATCTCCTGCATCACCTTCATCGGTGAACATGCCACGTCCGCCACAAGCGCGACCTGGAAATAATCCATTTACCTCTTCTCCAGGTGGACCGCGTCCACCAGCCTCACGTCCAGCGCGTGGCGGTAACAATCCTTTTATGCCAACAGATGGCGGTGCGCGTCCAAGTGGCCCCCGTCCTAGTGGGCCAGGCGCACCAATTCGCCCAGGACAACCAGGAGCGCGTCCAGGTTTTGGTCAACGTCCGGGCTCTGTCCCCAGTGGTCGACCATTTCCGCCGCGAGATGGCGGTTCTCGTCCATTTCCGCCACGAGATGGCGGCTCACGTCCCGGAGGTGGAGCGGGTGGATATGCAGGTACCGGTGGCGCCTCTCGACCAGCAAGTGGTGGGCCAGGTGGCAGCGGACCAGGTGGCCGCGGCGGCGGACCAGGGCAAACTCGTGGCGCATTTGGCCGTGGCGGTAAGGGTGGGAAGAGCAGTCGTCCACAGAAATCGCGAAAGACCAGACGTGAAGAGATTGACAACTTAAGGGCACCGACGTTAGGTGGGGCAGTTATTCCTCGTGGCGATGGAAAAACGCCAATTCGAATGCGTCGCGGCGCAACGTTGATGGACTTTGCAGAGAAGATCAATGCCGATGCGGCAGCTCTCGTCTCTGCCCTCTTTCATTTAGGTGAATTGGTTACTGCTACCCAATCAGTAGATGATGACACCTTTGCAATTCTTGGCTCTGAACTTGGATATGACATTCAGATTGTTAGTCCAGAAGATGAAGACCGAGAACTTCTTGAGGATTTCGACATTGATCTCGACTCAGAGGTGACCGATATTGATGACAATCAATTATCTGCTCGGCCACCGGTCGTGACGGTCATGGGCCACGTTGACCACGGTAAAACGCTCCTTCTTGATACTCTTCGAAAGAGCGATGTTGCTCAAGGTGAAGCGGGCGGAATCACACAGCACATTGGTGCTTACCAAATTCATCACGATCACAATGGAATTGAGCGCGCCATTACCTTTATCGATACTCCGGGCCACGAAGCCTTTACCGCAATGCGTGCACGTGGAGCGAAAGTTACAGATATCGCCGTGCTTGTCGTTGCTGCCGATGATGGTGTGATGCCGCAAACGATTGAAGCCCTCAATCACGCACAAGCTGCAAATGTTCCAATTGTGGTTGCTGTGAATAAGATTGATAAAGAAGGAGCTAACCCACAGAAGATTAGACAACAATTAACTGAATACAACTTAATCACCGAAGAGTACGGTGGAGCAACGTTGTTCGTTGATGTCTCTGCAAAAACTGGTAAAGGTCTCTCTGAATTAGTAGATGCTATTTTGCTTACTGCTGATGCTGCGATTGATCTTCGCGCAATTGCTTCAGGAGAAGCGCGAGGCGTTGCCATCGAAGCGCACCTGGATAGAGGTCGCGGTGCAGTTGCAACAGTTCTCGTGCAACGTGGCACCCTCCATGTTGGCGATGCAATTGTTGCTGGTGGAGCTTTCGGTCGAGTCCGTGCGATGTTGGATGAGCATGGTCAAGCTGTTGACACCGCAGGTCCATCGCGCCCCGTTCAGGTTCTTGGATTTACATCGGTGCCAGATGCAGGAGACTCCTTCTTGGTCGCTGACGAAGATCGAACTGCTCGACAGATTGCTGAAAAGCGACAGGCAGTTGAACGTCATGCCGCTCTCGCCAAGGCGCGCAAGAAAGTTTCTCTTGAAGACTTCTTGGAGCAATCGAAGGTCACCACACTTAATCTCATCCTCAAGGGTGATGTTGCAGGTTCGGTTGAAGCTCTTGAAGATGCGCTTGTCCAACTTGATGTTGGAGCTGAGGTAGAGCTGCGAGTCATTCACCGCGGAGTTGGTGCAATCACGAAGAGCGATATCACGCTCGCCTCCGCATCCTCTGCAGTGGTTATTGGATTTAATGTAAAGCCTGAACCGCAAACGGCAATTTTTGCCGATCGCGAAGGGGTGGAAGTTCGTTTCTACTCAGTTATCTATGAAGCAATCGAAGAGGTCGAGAAGGCGCTTAAGGGCTTGCTCAAGCCTGAATTTGAAGAGGTGATACTTGGTTCGGCTGAAGTACGTGAAGTCTTTAAGTCAAGCAAGTTTGGAAATATTGCCGGATCGATGGTTAAAGATGGACTTATCCGCCGTAACGCTAAGGCTCGAGTTCTTCGCGAAAGTACCGTCCATGGGAACAATCTCACCATTGCATCACTCAAACGCTTTAAGGATGACGCGACTGAGGTCAAGGAAGGTTTCGAGTGCGGTATTGGACTTGGATCATTTAATGACATCAAGAGCGGCGACATCATTGAGGTCTATGAAATGCGTGAGAAGAAGCGTGCCTAATGGTTCGAGCGACTCGTTCATTTCGTACTCGCAAGGTTGCCGATCGCATTAAAGAAGTAGTAGCGGCAACTTGCGAAGGGAAAATCAAGGATCCGCGACTTGGTTTTGTGACGATTACTGATGTTCGAGTGACCGGCGATTTGCAGAACGCTTCCATTTTCTACACGGTCTTAGGGGATGAAAAGGAGCGGAAGAATTCTGCAGTCGCGCTAGAGAGCGCAAAAGGAATTATTCGCACCACCCTCGGTCGGGAATTGGGTTTGCGAGTTGTGCCAACTATTGAATTCCATCTTGATGCGCTCCCAGAGAGCGCGGCAACGCTAGAGAATTTATTGGCTAAAAGCGCACAACGAGATATGGAACTTGATGCTCGTCGCGCCGGCGCCGGATATGCGGGGGAGAGCGATCCCTATCGCAAACCCAAAGTCATTAAAGATTCTGATGGTTCTGAAGGCGAACAAAGTTTTAAAGCATGAAATCTGGATTTATTGTCGTTGATAAGTCCGTCGGATTTACCAGCCACGATGTTGTCGCCATCGCCCGAAAATCTCTCCACGAACGAAGGGTGGGTCATGCCGGAACATTGGACCCCTTTGCGACCGGAGTTCTTGTTCTAGGCGTTGGTCAGGGCACGCGCTTGCTCCAATACATAACTGATGGAAAGAAGAGTTACCAAGGAACAATTCGTTTAGGTGCTGCTACTACTACCGATGATTTAACTGGCGAGGTCATCTTCGAAAATTTTGCAGGACTAAGTTCAATCTCAGAGAAAAAAATTATCGACCTCTTGGCAAAACAAGTGGGGGAGATTTACCAACGCCCAAGTGATTACTCAGCAATTAAAGTTAATGGAAAACGAGCATATGAATTAGCTCGAGCAGGGCAACAAGTTCAATTAAAAGAGCGAAAAGTTACTATCTACTCACTTGTCGTTGAGAAAATTGTGCGCGATAGCTCAGGCATTGATGTTCAAATTGCTGTCGAATGTTCTGCAGGCACCTATATTCGTTCAATTGCTCGAGACCTTGGAAGCGCTCTCGAAGTTGGTGGATATCTCACTTCCTTACGAAGAGTGCGCGTTGATCCATTCTCGCTGGCAGATGCAATTTCGATGGATCAATTGAAAGAAGAGCCGAGCCTTACCTCAATTGATGATGCGATTGGGCGCATTTTTCTGAGGCGCATGCTCTCGGCTGAAGAGGTAGCAAGCATTAGCCACGGCAGATCCATCGCTCTGGCGCAGCAATCAATCAAGGCTGAGGCGGGAGAGTTCTCAGAAAACCAACAGAATCAATATGCAGCCTTCACGCCAGAGGGCAGATTCATTGCCTTGCTCACGGAGAAAGGTGGACGCGCGCAGCCCATCTTGGTAATCAATCATGAGAGTTCGTGAATACATCGCGGTTTAAGAAAATAAGAATTAACGTAGAATCCAGAAATGGGAATGGGAATGGGTAAGAGCGTTGTCGCCATTGGAATTTTCGATGGCGTTCACCTTGGGCATCAGAAGATTCTTGCCCGGGCGCGCGAAGTTGCCAACTCTCTCTCGCTTCCCGTTATTGCGCTGACTTTCCATCCACATCCAACCGCGATACTTGCCCCAGAGCGACAACCGCAATTACTCCTTAATATTCATGGCAGAGTGGAGTTGCTTGAGAAGCATGGCGCTGAAGAGGTGGAGGTAGTTACCTTCAGCAAAGAGTTTGCTGCGCTCTCACCCAGCGCCTTTATTGAAGATATTCTTTTAGGACAACTCAACGCTGCCCATGTAGTCGTTGGCGAAAATTTCTCCTTTGGTTCAAAGGCAAGTGGTTCAATATCAGATATTAAAAAGTATCTTGAAGCCGATTCAGTTCCGCTCTTACACGATCACAATGGTGCTATCTCATCCACGCGTATTCGGGCACACATTGCCCAAGGGGAGATGGAAGCAGCGCATGCACTTCTTGGGCGCCCACATTTTCTTCAAGGTGAGGTAGTTCATGGCGAGAAACGTGGACGAGAGATTGGATATCCAACTGCAAACCTTGAACAACTTGTCGGCATGGCAATTCCACCCGATGGAATTTATGCGGGATATCTCTATGTGGAGCGCGATCGATTGCCCGCAGCAATCTCGATCGGCACCAATCCCACTTTCCCGCCTACCTTCCCAGGCGAGCGCCCACGCCAAGTAGAGGCCTATGCATTAGATCGCGACGACCTAGATCTTTACGGCCAACGAGCATCAATTGAATTTCTCTCCTACTTACGTCCCACCATCGCTTTTCCAGGACTTGAGCCTCTCTTGGCGCAAATGGCCAAAGATTGCGCCGATACCAAGGTGAAACTTGACGAATTGGGTCATAACCGCGCCCGCTGGTAGCCTTGGCAGTCGGACAGGTAGGTAAGAGCCCGCATCGCCGGTTGGCAGTGAGGGCCCAAACCTAAATCTGGCGTAAGCACGGCATACACCGGCTAAACCCGGCTAAATATACTAAATACAAATGAAAGTGAGAAGGTAACCATGGCGTTAGCTCCGGCGAAGAAGAAGGAGATCATCTCCACCTATGGCAACTCTGCTGTAGATACCGGCAGCCCGGAATCACAAATTGCGATGCTCTCACAACGCATCAGCGATCTCACCGAACATTTGAAGAGTAATGCAAACGATCACCATGGTCGTCGAGGACTTTTGCTTTTAGTTGGACGTCGCCGCCGCTTACTTCAATATTTAGAGAAGGTCGATATCGAGCGTTACCGCTCTATCGTTGATCGTCTCAGCCTGCGCCGATAATAAATAACAAGTAATAACTAGACGCGAACCCATCGCTCAATAGGTTGGGGTCCTCGGTAGTGGCTCTCGGATATACATGCCGACAGCTTCGATCGATGATCTCCATCGCAGGTAGCGATTATCTTTCGCGAGATATGGAGACGACCCATGTCGGGTCACGACACAACAGTTCATTCATCAGAGGCAGTAATCGATAACGGAAAATTTGGAAAGCGGATTATCCGCTTCGAAACCGGTCGCATTGCCCGCCAAGCAGCAGGTTCAGCAGTGGTCACTCTTGATGAGGACACCATGTTGCTTTCCGCAACGACTGCATCAAAGAATCCAAAAGATCAATTCGACTTCTTCCCGTTAACGGTAGATGTTGAAGAGCGGATGTATGCGGTTGGCCGCATCCCTGGCTCTTTCTTCCGTCGTGAGGGACGTCCAAGTGAAGATGCAATTCTCACTTGCCGCCTCATTGATCGTCCGCTTCGTCCATCATTCGTGAAGGGGCTACGTAACGAGGTACAGATTGTCGTTACCGTACTTTCATTAAATCCAGCTCACCTTTATGACGTCGTTGCTATTAACGCATCATCGATGTCAACCCAATTAGCAGGCTTGCCATTCTCCGGACCAATTGGTGGCGTGCGTATTGCACTCATCGATGGCCAATGGGTGGCATTCCCAACTCATTCCGAGTTGGAGCGTGCGGTATTCGACATGGTTGTTGCTGGACGTATCGCTGGCGATGATGTCGCCATCATGATGGTTGAGGCAGAGGCAACAACCCACACCATTGAACTCATCAAGGGTGGCATTTATCAAAGTTCTCTGTGAGGCTCAGATTGAATTGGCAAAAGTTGCTGCTAAGCCAACTGCAGAATTCCCAGTTTTTCTCGATTACCAAAGCGATGCTGCTGATGCGGTATCCAAGAAAGTGAAAGAGGAGACTGCAAAGGCGCTCACCATTATTTCTAAGGCAGATCGCGAAGCGAAACTAGAAGAGATTGAAGCGACGCTGCTTGCAGATCTTGCTACTGAATTCGAAGGGCGCGAGAAGGAGGTTAAAGCAGCCTTTAGATCGCTCCAAAAGAAGTTGGTTCGCGAGCGCGTACTTCGCGAGAAGGTTCGTATTGATGGTCGCGGTCCGCGCGATATCCGTCCGATTACTGCTGAAGTTGAAGTAGTCCCTGAGACAACCAAGCGCTACATGCACAACTACAACTTCCCGCCATACTCAACAGGCGAAACCGGTCGCGTGGGATCACCTAAGCGCCGTGAAATTGGGCATGGTGCGCTCGCCGAGCGTGCACTCGTTCCAGTGTTACCAACTCGCGAAGAGTTCCCTTACGCAATCAGACAAGTATCTGAAGCATTTGGATCTAACGGATCCACTTCGATGGGTTCGGTCTGTGCATCCACCTTGGCGCTGCTTAATGCTGGCGTGCCTCTTAAGGCAGCAGTAGCTGGTATCGCTATGGGCCTAATCTCTGATGAAGTCGATGGTAAGACCGAGTATGTAGCTATCACCGACATTCTTGGCGCCGAAGATGCATTTGGAGATATGGATTTCAAGGTTGCCGGTACAAAAGAGTTTGTTACCGCGCTCCAACTTGATACCAAGCTCGATGGCATTCCAGCATCAGTACTTGCTGGTGCGCTACTTCAGGCGAAAGAGGCGCGACTTACGATTCTAGGAATCATGAATAGCGCGATTGATACCCCAGATGAGATGAGCTTGCTTGCTCCTCGAATCATTACGGTGAAGATCAACCCTGATCAAATCGGTGCAGTGATCGGTCCAAAGGGTAAGGTCATTAACGAGATTCAAGATCAAACTGGTGCCGAAATTTCTATCGAAGATGATGGAACTATCTACATCGGTTCGACTGAAGGTGCCGCTGCTGAGGCAGCAAAAGCGCGCGTTATGGCGATTGCCAATCCGCATGTACCAACAGTGGGCGAGAAGTACAACGGAACCGTTGTGAAGATTGCTAACTTTGGTGCGTTTATCACTCTCTACCCAGGTAAAGATGGGCTGCTCCACGTCTCGCAAATTCGCAAGATGCATGGTGGCAAGCGGATTGAAAATATCGAAGATGTAATGAAAGTCGGCGACCAGATTGAGGTCGTCATCGGTGAGATTGATGAAAAAGGTAAACTCTCACTCGAACCAGTACTTGCAGACGCCGAATAATCACACGCTGATAGCAACGTTATGACGGTCTCTCGGACGACTCTTCCGTCAGGTCTTCGGATTGTGACGGAAGAAGTTCCTACCGTTCGTAGCGTTGCTTTTGGCATTTGGGCAAATGTCGGTTCACGCGACGAAAGCCCCGCCGTTGCCGGCGCCTCCCACTTTCTCGAGCATTTACTCTTCAAAGGAACAACAACTCGCTCTGCGCTTGATATCTCCGCTGCCATTGATGCAGTTGGTGGCGAAATGAATGCCTTCACTGGTAAGGAGTACACCTGTTTCTATGCTCGAGTGATTGATCGAGATTTTGCGATAGCTGCAGAAGTTATTTGCGACATGATTCGCGACTCAGTCATTCGAAGTGAAGATATTGATTCAGAACGCACTGTCGTTCTTGAAGAAATCGCGATGCGTGATGACGATCCTAGTGATCTCGTTCATGACCTATTTTCGGAAACACTTTATGGTGACACCCCCATCGGTCGTCCGATTCTCGGAACTGTCGATTCGATCACCAATATGTCTCGACGATCAGTGAACGACTATTACAAGAAAAAATATTTACCAGAGAATTTAGTCGTCGCTGTTGCGGGAAATGTCACCCATGAACGAGTTGTAGCGCAAGTCAGCAAGTTGCTCGGTGATTTCCTCGACTCATCTGCAAAACCAGCAGCGCTCAGGCCTACTTCTAAGGTGAAGGCGAGAGGTCTTGGCGACATTGGTTTGATTTATCGCAAGAGCGAACAGGCAAATATCCTTCTTGGTTTTCCCTCCATTGATCGAAATGATGAACGGAGGTTTGCGCTCTCCGTGCTCACCTCTGCCCTTGGTGGCGGAATGTCTTCCAGACTCTTCCAAGAGGTACGTGAAAAACGTGGCCTTGCCTATTCGGTATATGCATCGATGCAACAATTCGCTGGCGCTGGAATCCTCTCGCTCTATGCCGGCTGCAACCCTGCATCATCGCAAGAGGTCACCTCGATATTCCGTGATGTGCTTGGCGATGTGGTCACCTCTGGACTTACCGATGAGGAGTTGGAGCGAGCTAAAGGCCAAGTCGCTGGTTCTATGGTCTTGGGCCAAGAGGACACCGGCTCACGAATGGTTCGAATCGGCAAGAGCGAGCTGGTTTATGGTGAAATTAAGAGTATGGATGAGATTCTCGCCAGCGTAAGAGCGGTTGATCAGACTCACATTGCTCAATTGGCAACAGAAATTTTTACTGCCCAACCAACTCTTGCCGTCGTTGGACCATATAAGAAGAGCACATCGTTCGCGTCAGCGGTGGCAAAATGATTCGCGTTGGCGTTCTTGGTGCGCGTGGAAAGATGGGTAGCACCGTTGTAGATGCCGTCGCTAACGCTGCAGATATGGA
>RFXN01000131.1 GCA_009921625.1 Candidatus Fonsibacter lacus
CTGGCCGGACCAGAGCAAGAGGAAGTCACGGTGGCGACACAGAGACGGGTCAGGGGTGGTAGGGTGACGCACGAGGCGAGGGTAGCAGTGGCGGTGTTTCGGGAGACTTTCCGTCCTCTAAATGTTCTGCAAGCTCATTGGAGGACGTAGGTTGCTTAATTGTGTTTGACAGTCTACACTCTTAGATGTATATGAACATATATAATACTGCATACGAAGCGTTAACCGCACGTCATTTTAATGATGCTATTGCATTAACCAAAACAGCACTCGAAAGCTCTAATGATATCAACCAGTTATCGCTCGGGCTGACAATATTAGCCCATTCATACATCGAATTAGGTGAATTTGAAAGTGCAATCGCGCCCATGATTCAAGCGTGTCGACTTGGTTCAGATCATGCCCGATTAATGGCGATTGATTGGTGTCAAAGGGAGCGAGATGGTGGGGAATGGGCTGGCGCCATATCACTGGCAAGGCAAGTATTCGATGCTGACCGAGGGAACCATCGCATCGCTCGAGAGTTAATAGACTTACTGCTTATATGCGGAAGATATTTTGAGGCACTTGAAATCTATAAACAGCAACACATAATAAGCCCAGTTATTGAAGCAAAATATGGTAATATATTTACAAAAACGGAAGAACTTTATCCCAATAATTCAGAAGAATTTGAAGTTACTGCCATAAAAAGAGGTGATTTAAGTGGATACCCTACTCTTGTGTCCTCACAATGGCCTAAGGAGGAAATTGAGGCAAGGCTGACCAGTCGAAAGTACGGCTCGCTCGCCTGGTTTTTGGCCAGACTTGTACGTGACAATTTCTCAACTGTCATTTCTCTCGGAACAGATTATGGAATGCATGAATTACTTTTTACCGCTGTACAAAAACCTCCACAGATATTCATATATGAACCGAAAAAAAATGTCGAAAAAATATTGGAAGAAGCTATTAATTCACTTGATATAAAACATTATATTAGTTTTTTAGAACACATATCAAGTACAATGTTACGCTCACTACAATCTGTTTCAACATTAGTATTAATTAATACAGAAAAAATTGCAGAAGAAATATATAATAAATTACTAAAGAAGGAAGTTTTTCCGGGGTATGTAGTGCTATACGGTACAAAGAAGACGCTAGCTATCCCAAAAACGGACACTCTCCACTCGTGGTGGTCATGCGACGCGGTGGACGACCCTAGATTTAGTCTCTCAACAGGGGCCATAGGCATCCCGCTGTTTCCGCCGTCTGGACCATCGCAATGAGAAGCGTGGCAGTTCTATTGAGCGGAAAAATGCGAACTCTGGATCAGTGTGCTAACGGTCTTCGCAGACTAGTTCCGCCCCATTCAGACATCTTTGTGTACGCGATACAAGACGATGATGCGTATAAGGCTTCAATTCTCAAGCCTACTGCACTTATGGTTGAACCGGAACCTCACTTGGCTGAACGTGGAAAGTACTTTTTAACGGTTCCTAACGGAAACCATAGCGTTCAATCACAACTTCGGCAACTCTATTCGAAGTGGCGAATGTGGACATTCTACGAATCATTAGGACTGCGACATGACTGGATCATCAGAGTTCGATCAGACAACATATTTTTGACTCCGATGGAAGACATTGAGACCTGCGAACACGCTGTGCATATTCCACCGCATAGCAACTGGTTTGGGTTAAATGATCAGTTTGCGCATGGACCATTTGAACTCATGAAAACATACTATCAGAGGTGGTTAAGAATTGACGAATACGTCGATAATGGAGGAATATTTCACACTGAGCGCTTCCTGAAGTGGGCGCTTGCGGATGTACCGGTTATCCGGTCCAAGGTTTGGGTGGCTGTTTTGAGGCCTGATGGACAGATCGATCCTCCATACCACAGTGAACGTTGGAATGATCCAGCTGTAGAAATACCTCAACAAGTTATTAATGAAGGAATATTGATACAGTTGTGATAAAAACTACGCACGATGCCTTTGTAAGAGCTCTGTTGTGGAAATTCCGGTAGTGTAGGGCACATACACAAGCTCGATGCCTCGGTCTTCGAGCCACTCTTTCGTAAATCTCATTTGACCATGATAATCTCGATCTTTCCAATCGTCACCAATTACTAAGTGTGTCGGCCTCACGCACTCAATGGCTTGTTTTGAATCTTCGTCTCCAATGTTGACTACTACGGTATTAACGTAGGTAACGGCCCGCAGGCATGCGATGCGTTCATCTAGGGTCATGATCGGAGGACGCTTGTACCTTGCCACGAAAGCATCCCTATTTACAGCAACAATTACATGCCCGTCGGAGCCAGCTAGCTCACGACATTTACGCAAAAAACTTACATGACCTGCATGAAACAGATCAAATGTACCGCCAGTGTAAATCACGCGCATTGTTATTCCAATCTTAAATTCGAATAAGTCCACCTGATGGTCAACATACGCCATGAATGATGAGCGTCCCTCCAACCCGCGGCGAGTTCTCACGATCACGCCTGC
>RFXN01000132.1 GCA_009921625.1 Candidatus Fonsibacter lacus
AGCATCTTCCTGTGGCGGCGGGCCATCGCACCGGAGACCGCCCGGAGTCCGCTGACGTTCCTGCGCCGGCACCTCCTGGTCATCCTGCAAGTCCTGGCGGCCGTGCTGGCTGCGATGGCCCTCGCCCGCCCGGCCGTCGCCCGCCTGGTACCCGTCGGCCGCACGTTGGCGGTGATCATCGACACGTCCGTGCCGATGCTTGCCGCGGACGGTGATCCGCGCACGGTCATGGACGGGCCGTTCGCACCGGTGACCCGCCCCACCCCATCGCCGGCTTATCCAAACGCTCCTTCGTCGCTTCCGGGATCGCCGCCGACCGCAACGCGGCTTGACGAGGCGAAGGCGCGGGCGTCGCTGGCGCTGTCGCGGTTGCGTCCTGGCGACCGGGCGGTGGTCATCGGCGCGGGTGCCGAACCGGTCGTCGTCGCCACGGGAAGTGCGCCAGATGATCTCGCCGCCATCGACCGCGCGATCGGGTCACTCGTCGCCCAGCCGTCGGAGTTCAACCTCGCGCAGGCACTGGAGGTCGCCGGGGCACGGATACGGGAGGCACGCCAGGGCGAAATCCTGATCCTGACGGGCGGCGTTGCGGAGGCATTGCCGGGTATCGCCAGGCCGGCGGTGCCGATCCAGGTGGTGCGAACGGGACGGGGTTCTCCCTCCAACACGGCAATCACCGCGCTTGTTGCGCGTCGCGCGCCGGCGTCCCCGGGCGCTTCCGCGTCCGATGCGGGGACCACCGCCGACGAATCCGGGGACGGGGCGGCCGGGCGTGCGGGGGACCGCGTGGATGTCTTCGTCCGGATAGGCAACACCGGACCGGTGCGAGCCGACGGGACGCTTCGGCTACGGGTTGACGGCGCTCCATTTGGCGAACGGGTGGTCTCGATCGGCCCGGACGCAAGCGAAGCCCTCGCGATCGACGGGGTGCCGGCCTCTGCAAGCTGGATCGAGGCATTCTTCGAGCACCCTGACCTCCTGGCGATCGACAACCTGGCGACCGCGGCCGTGCCAAGGCCGTTCACGCGGCGTGTGGCGCTGGTTGGGGGGCGGACCGACCAGCTGGAACGTGCCCTCCGCGCCGTCCCGGGGGTGACGCTCGACCGCATTGATCCGAACCGGTACGACCCGGCCGCACGCCATGACGTCACCGTCTTCGAGGCGTGGTTCCCGCCGAAGGCACCTGCGTCGCACTGGATGCTGATCGACCCTCCCCGGACCGACGGGCCGGTGGCGGTGAACGGGCTGCTGGGGCGGCGCAGCGATGGTTCGCGGGAATGGAACTCCGCCCAGATTGCACGGATCCTGCCAAGCCCGCTGCTTGCGGGGGTCGACCTTGCAGGGGTCCAGATCGCCGAGGCGAGGCAGGTCCTCCTGCCCCGCTGGGCCGAGGAAGCGGTGTCGGCACGGAATGCGCCGCTGATATTCCTGGGCTACCCGGGTCCATGGCGCGCGGTGGTGGTGGCATTTGACCTCCGTTCCTCGAACCTCCTCGGGCGGGTCGGCTTCCCGGTGCTGATCGCGAACAGCATCGACTGGCTCACGGGGACCGCTGATGCCCGGTCCCCGGCCAGGCGCCTACATCGTCCGGGAGTTTGAAAAGGGTTCCGAGATCGCCAGCCATGTGGAAATCGCGCGGGCCATCCCGGCCGGGCGCGAAGTGTTCCTGGCCGACCTGCGCGCGAGGCCCGGGGTGTTCGGCGTCGCGTCGGTGGGACCGGGGTCGGAACCCGGACCGCTGATTGCCGGGCCCGGCGAGAGTTGGGCACGGGACGAATGGTGGATGTGGACGGCGCTGGCGTTCCTGGGAATGGTGGGCCTTGAATGGTGGTGGTATCACCGGAACCGCGCGTCTGCGCCACGCCGTCGCCCGCTTGGTGATGCGGCTGCTTCGCGTACGGGCGGGTGGGCGGATCATGGGGATGCCGGTGGTTCCGGGACGGGCCTGCCGCCGGGGCCAGGGGGCCGGACGTGAACGAGTTCCTCGGGTGGGCCCACTCCCTCGCCACCGCGTTCCGGTTCGCGCGGCCGTGGTGGCTGCTCCTGCTGGCGGTCCTGCCGTGGTTCTGGTGGATCGCACGTCCCGCGAACGCGGACCTGCCGACCGGGGGGGGCGCGTTCCCGGCGGGGCGGGGCACATCGCTGGGGCGTGCGCCCGCGGGCTCGCGCAATGCAGGTTCGCTCCGCCCCGCCCCATCGCCCCCTTACCTGAACGCTCCTCTGTCGCTGGTGGGGCGACTGGCGATGCGTTCGGTGATCGTCGTGACGACGGTCCTCGGGATCGCCGGGCTGACCGTTGCGGCCCCGGTTGCAGGGGTCGCAACCGTCTTCCTGATCGACACGTCCGCAAGCATTCCTGCCGACGTGCAGGCGGGCGCGATGGGATTCGCCACCGCCGCCCTTGATGCCCGCGGGCCGGATGACCTCGGGGGCATCGTCACGTTCGCGAGGGGCGCGCACATTGACACGCCGCTCGGCCACCGCGACCCC
>RFXN01000133.1 GCA_009921625.1 Candidatus Fonsibacter lacus
CAGATGTTGCCTGCTTCTGTCGTGCGACTTTGGACTTACTTGCCATGAAATTTACCCCTTGTAGTCAGAAACCAAGTATGTAGGTGTCGACTCGATTTTTCTAGAAGGCTCATGGGTTTTCAACTAACGGAAGATATGTCGATAGATCTGCGCGAACACCCGATGCTGAGATTGCACCCGCCTCCATAGCTTGTGCCCAGGTAATGTGGCCTCGAGCTAGCGATAGCCATGTTTGTGCATTCATTTCAATGACGTTTGGTGGAGTGCCACGCACATGTGTTGGTCCTTCCCCACATTGAATGGCTGTGTAAGGAGGTATTCGCACCTCAATTGCTCTACCTGGCGCACGAGCAACCAAAAGTGCCAGTGTGTTCTTTACCTCCTGCAAAATCTCTGGATCGCGAGACATTATCGAATTGTCTGGGGAGTATACGAAGTTGCACTTGGATGCTGCGAGGTGATCTCATGTATGCGACTCGTTACTCGCTTTACTTGAGCATGTGCATCCCCCGTAAATTTGAGTGGGTCAAGTACAAGTTTTTCTAAATCTTCGTGGCCCAACGGAATTCGTGAATCCTCAGAAATTAATTGAAAAAGATTATTTGATTCGCCCTTTCTCGTGCGCAAGGCAGCTGTTAATGAATGTTCTTTGATGATTTCGTGTGCAGTTTCACGACCCATTCCTGCCTTAACCGCTGCCATCAGAATCTTTGTGGTTGAAAGAAATGGAAGATTTCGTTCTAGTTCAGCTTTGATAACGTCAGGGAAAACCTCAAAGTCCTGAAGAATCGTGAGCATTGTTTCTAGTACTCCATCAAGAGCATAAAATGCTTCTGGCAGCGCAACTCGACGAACAACGCTGCAAGAAACATCGCCTTCATTCCATTGATTTCCAGCTAATTCAGAGACCATTTGTGAATATCCGCGCAGAATGACTGTCAGGCCATTGACTCTCTCGCATGATCGGCTATTCATTTTGTGCGGCATTGCAGAAGAGCCAACCTGTCCTTCCTTAAATCCTTCAGAGACCAGATCTGCACCAGACATCAAGCGGATAGATAAAGCCAGTGACGACAAAGGTGCTGCAATCTGGACAAGCGAAGTAAGGACTTCGTAATCTAACGATCGAGGGTAAATCTGTCCGGTTGAATCCATCACACGTTCAAAGCCCAGCTCGTGTGCAATACCTGCCTCGAGTTTTTGATGAGCATCTGATGAGCCCAATAAATCTATTGAATCTTGTGCCGTTCCGACAGGTCCCTTGATACCTTTGATGGGATATCGAGATTGCAGCGAAACAAGCCTTTCATATCCGTAGAGAAGTTCTTCTGCTACAGACGCAAAGCGTTTTCCCACAGTTGTGATTTGTGCTGGGACATTGTGCGAACGACCTGTAATTGCACAATCGATATATGTGGTCGCTTTATCAGCAAGGGATGCCAAAAGTGAAATTACTTTGAAATGAACAATCTTTAATCCATCGCGAATTTGCATCGCTTCAATATTTTCCGTGAGGTCACGACTGGTCATCCCAGCATGGATAGCCTGATGTCCAGCTAAAGCGTTAAATTCCTCGATTCTTGCTTTGACATCATGGCGAGTTACTTTCTCTCGCTCATCAATAGATTTCAGATCAACGTGTGAGATTACTTTTTCATAATCTGCAATGACCTCTGGAGAGATCGTATGTCCTAGTGACTCCTGCATTCGTGCGACTGCAACCCATAATTTACGTTCTGCAATAATTTTCTGTTCAGGGCCAAATACTTCGCGCATAGCCTGGGATGCATATCGTTGCGCCAAGATGCTCATTACATAAATTCCTTTACTACGATTGTTTGGGTTCGCCCAGGACCTACGCCAATGGCGCTCATAGGAGCACCAGAGATCTTTTCAAGGAAAGTAATGTAATCCTGAGCGTTCTTGGGAAGCTCACCAATCGTCTTCGCGTGCGAAATATCCTCTTTCCAGCCTGGGAGATATTCATAGATGGGCTTTGCGTGATGGAAATCAGATTGTGAAGCTGGAAGTTCTTCCACCCGCTTTCCATCGATTTCGTATGCAACGCACACTGGAATTTGATCCCACCCTGTAAGCACATCGAGTTTGGTAAGGAAGAAATCTGTGAGTCCATTAACGCGCACTGCATAACGCGCAATCGGTGCGTCATACCAACCACAGCGACGTGCACGACCAGTTGTTACACCCACTTCTCCACCAATGGTGCGTAGCTTTTCTCCATCTTCATCGAAGAGTTCTGTTGGAAATGGTCCGGAACCAACACGAGTGGTGTATGCCTTCACAATTCCGATAACGCGATCAATCTTTGTTGGTCCGATTCCAGAACCTGTACAAGCTCCACCGGCAGTTGGATTAGATGATGTCACGAACGGATAAGTACCGTGATCGACATCGAGCAGAGTTCCCTGCGATCCTTCGAGAAGCACGCGTTTTCCAGCCTTGAGAGCGTTGTCCAGTAATAGCACTGTA
>RFXN01000134.1 GCA_009921625.1 Candidatus Fonsibacter lacus
GCGATGGAATCTGCAAGTTCACTCACCAATTTATCTTTGTTAAAGAAATCAGCGTCGATTCCGAGTAGGCGTTGTGCTGCTATCCAAGTTGCGATTGTTCCTTCGCGCGCGGTGAGCGAGAGAATCGATGATGCAATATCTCCGTTATAACGAATTGCGTAGGCAAGGTTACGGACCTTACTTAACTGGGGTTGTAAGTCGGGATCATCTTTCACTTTTTTTACTATTTCATTAAGTGGTATTGCTCGAAGATCAGCGCTTGGCTTATTGGTTGTTGAATATCCCAAGGGAATGGTGTCGAGCGTCTGCCCAGCAATCGAGTACGAGCGCATCATCGCAATCTTCTCTGGTCCCTTGATTGAGCGACCAGTATCAGCTGGAATGATGACGGGCTGTTCTGTTAATTGGAACTGGCTTGTGACCCCTTGACAAGGCTCTTCTTTTGATTTCAGCGGCTTATCAAAACCTAGTGAAATTGAACCAAAGAAGAAAATGGGGATCACCATCGTGATGGCGATATTTCGGCGATGCTTGTTAAGTTTCTTGAGTTGTTCAGCGGTGAGCGGAATTTCAGGTTGTCGATCAATCACCTTGCGAAGGCGCGCGAGAGCAGCGCCAAGCCGTGAAGGGCCTTGTGGATTGCTCTGTGGATCGGGGGAACTCACATCCCAAGGTTACTCCAGAAGAGCGAGAGAATTAAGCGGGCATTCGGCTTTCCCCACGAAAAAACTAAAGCGCCACATTGGTGACTAACGACCAATTAGCACCAGTATTGCTGCTACGGCGCATTGATCCTGAGACTGCTCCAGCGATGATTTGAGAGCCTAGGCTGTTAAGAGTAACTGTGGTCCATTTAGAAGCATTACTTGCATCAGCGAGTTTTCCACCAGTATTTGAGAGTAAATAAAGATTCCCTGCGCTGCTACTTATAGCAAATGTAGAACAATTTGCATCACATGAAATTGAATTCCATGTTTTACTCTCCACTCCTGCAATGGCGTTCCAAGTTGTTCCGCTATTAGTGGAGAGATACACGCCGCCACCAGCAACAGTTGCCACCATCGCGGTACCGTCGTCCGAAATAGAAACTGAAGTCCAATTCCGAGAACTCTCCCGTGACGTCCATGTTGATCCGGAGTCATTAGAGACGTACAGAGTTCCACCATACGCTGCAGCGATTACTACTTGGCCATTTTGAGATGTAGCAAGTGCTCGCCAATTTTGAGTGCTTGCAACTTGACTCCAATTACCACCGCTGTTAGTTGATTTATATATGAAGCCGTTGATAACAGCACCATACAAAATGCTTCCATTTGCGCTCATTGCTACTGCACGCCAATTTCTATTTTCTCCCTTGCTGCTCCACGTAGCCCCATAATCGCTCGAGAGATGCAGCTTGGAATTCATCGCTCCTGCTAACATTTTTTGACCATTGCTAGAGGCGGCTACAGAAGTCCACACTCTCACGGATGACACAGCATCCCAATCGACTCCATTGTTAGGTGAAACAAACAGTTTTGAATTTGAACCTGCAAAGAGGACGTACTGGCCATCCTCAGAAATAGCAGAGGAATTCCACTTACCAGGCGTGCCGCTGGTAGGGGTAAGTGCCGAACTCTTTGCCGAACCTATCCGAGTGTTACTTCCTGTCGCATACCCAGATCGATTTGTTGAGATTGAGACTGTTGCGCTCTGACCAGACGATAGACCCGTTACGGTAATCGGTAGCGTGTTTCTAGAAGGAGTGCCTGCAGTTGCAGTTCCCGAAGTGCTGGAGAGTGAAAACGTATAAGAAGAATTGTAATTCGTTACATTAAAAGTAAAACCACTTAAAGAAGAAGTCACTGAACTAACATTTGGTGTTAGCGCCGCCGCAAGTGAGTTAGTTGAAGTGCTCGTTGCGGTTCCACTTTGATAGGCGGGGTCGTAATTGGTAATTGTGACCGTGAAACCGTTGGCAGTCCGGGTGTACACACCAAGTGCTGGAGTCAAAGCTCCTAGCAACGCTGAAGTAGAGGTAGTACTAGAGCTTCCGGATACATACCCAGATCGTGTAGTCGTAATTGTTGCCACCGCCGAAGCGCCAGCAGATAAACCTGAGACTGTTACAAACCCAGTGTTGGAAATAGAGACTGAAGCGCCATTGGTAGCGCTACCAGCCCACGTGTATTGGTTACTGTAATTACTGATTTGAACGGTATAACCAGTTGAGGTTTGGGTATAAGTTCCATACGTTGGGTTAAGAGCTGCCGCCAAAGATGAAGTGGAAGTGGTGTTGGCGCTACCGGATGCATAGTCAGAACGTGTAGTCGTGATTGTTGCCACGGAAGCAGTATTCGCTGCGAGCCCTGTAATTGTGGCTAATCCATTGTTGGTAGTTCCACTGAAGGCGACAGACCCACCATTCGTTGCAGTTCCGCCCCAAGTGTAGGCAGTGTCATAGTTTGAAATCACGACAGTAAAACCGTCAGCGGTGCGAGTGTAAGTAC
>RFXN01000135.1 GCA_009921625.1 Candidatus Fonsibacter lacus
TAAAAAAGTTGTGTATGCAGTTCCTGATCCAAATCCAGTTGCACAGGGTGGTGCGAAAGCGCTCCATGATGCGGGTGTTGAAGTCATTTATGAGAAGTCATCAGAATTGGAATTTGAACAACGAGGCTGGTTACATCGAATAAATCTTGGTCGACCATTGATTACAGCGAAAATTGGGATAACTCTCGATGGACGAATAGCGGCATCAGATGGCTCTTCAAAATGGATAACCTCTGAATCTTCTCGACAGGATGTGCAGGCGTTGCGCTCTCGGGTTGGTGCGATTATTACGAGTACGACTACTTATCAGGCAGACAACCCGTCACTTCTTCCGCGAATTGATGGCGCTGCTACGCCACTTCGCATTGTCATGGGGAAGCGACCAATCCAAGCGCCAGGTTTTCACCATATCCAGTCACAGGAAATTGGCGAACTCATTGAGTTTCTAAATAGTGAGGGAATAAATCACGCGCTAATAGAAGCGGGTGGAACTTTTCTATCTGCTTTATTTCGCGCGAATTTAATCGATGAATTACTGATCTACCACGCTCCAAAAATCCTCGGATCAGGTACACCATGGGTTGAAAATCTCGGGATTTCCACGCTTTCAGACGCGATCACACTTGAATGTCTGAGTACCTCTCAAATTGGCCATGACATTAAAACCCATTACAGAATAGTGAGGAAATGATGTTTACTGGACTAGTTCAAGAGCTGGGGCTAATCAAGGGAATGAGTAAATCTGAAAGTTCTGCTGTTTTAACTATTCACGCTCCAAAAACGGTTCTCCACATCAACAAAGGTGATTCAGTGGCAATTAATGGCGTCTGCCTCACTGCTGTTGACGTCACTACTGATTCATTTAGTGCGGATGTAATGGTTCAAACATTGCGAATGACAAATCTTGGGGATTTACAGGAGGGCTCATCGGTAAATGTTGAGCTATCAGCTCGTTTGGATTCGTTGATGGGTGGACATATCGTCCAAGGACACGTTGATGGTTTGGCGAAAGTTGTGGAGCGAGCACCTGGTGAAAAATGGGAGAAATTTGTAGTAGAGATTCCACAATCACTTACTTCATACATTGTAAATCAAGGCTCGATTGCTCTTGATGGTGTCTCACTTACTGTTGGTGAAATTAATGATGACAATAATCAAGTGACAGTGTGGTTAATTCCTGAAACGTTAGCAAAAACCAATCTTTCACAGAAAATACTTGGCGATGCCGTAAACGTCGAAGTAGATGTACTCGCAAAATATGTGCAACGACTAATTAGCAGGGCGGTGCAGAAATGAATAGCGCAAACCGTGTTAATAGTGCACTCGAGCGATATCGGGCGGGCGGACTAGTCATTGTTACTGATGATGAATCTCGTGAAAATGAGGGAGATTTAATTGTTCGGGCAGATCTTGTAACAGTCGAGCAAACGGCATTTATCATTCGGCATACGACTGGAATTCTCTGCGTTGCGATGAGCGAGGCAAGTGCTAAACGCCTTGGTTTACCGCGAATGCTTGAGCGGAATCAAGATCAACGAGGAACTGCTTTCACCGTTTCTGTAGATTTAAGCGAAGGAATCAAAACCGGGGTGAGCGCCGAAGAGCGCACTCGAACAATCCAAGCTCTTGCCGATGAAAGTTCAACTTCAGAAACATTCGCTCGCCCTGGCCACGTTTTCCCGCTCATAGCGCATAGAGAACTTCTTGAAGGGCGTAACGGGCATACCGAGGCAGGAGTTGCGCTATCGCTCCTTGTGGATGCGCCACCCTTCGCTCTGCTGGCGGAAATCGTCAATGATGATGGATCAATGACTCGTGGTGTCGCGCTCGAAAAATTTGCAAAAGAGTATGACATCCCAATGGTTACTGTTGCCGAATTAGGTGAACTGGCTGTAAGCGAAAAAATTAAGCTTATTGAACCGTCAGCCGTATTCACTTGGACTCATTTACCAACAAACGATGGCGAATGGGAGATAGCCACATATGATGCGCTCAAGTATCGCGAGCATGTGATTCTTAAATATGGATCAGGTGCCAATCCGAAGATTCGGGTGCACTCAGAATGTTTCACTGGAGATGTGCTGGGATCTCAACGCTGTGATTGTGGCGAACAACTTGAAATATCTCGCGAGTTAATTAGAGAACATGGCAGCGGATATTTGATTTATCTCCGAGATCACGAAGGTCGCGCTATCGGGCTTGATAAAAAGTTGCAGGCATATCAATTACAGGACCAAGGCCTCGACACTGTTGATGCAAATATCTCATTAGGACTACCTGTTGATGCTCGGGAGTGGGCAGATGTAGTTGATATTTTGAATGCGCTGGAGATTAAAGAGTTCACACTACTCACCAATAATCCTGAAAAGGTGGAGCATCTCATCGCTTCTGGCTTCAAAGTCAACGTGGAAACGTTGGAAGCTCCAATAAATTCAATGAATAGGAAATATCTGAAAACAAA
>RFXN01000136.1 GCA_009921625.1 Candidatus Fonsibacter lacus
GCATTGCAAGCAAGCTACAGGCAGAAGTAAAAGGATTGAGCCTGATCCGTATTGTGAGATCGCCATCTGAGGACCAGTCATCCTGTTCGAGCCTGAATATCCAAGTTTCAGGTGATGCTCTCTGCGCGAAACCTAGATGCCTCGATCCGTTAACTTCGACGAGACCCCCGGGCTGGCCTGCCTTCGAACCTACCCTGGCAACCCAGCCCTCCAGACGTACCACCGGATCACATCCTTCGCCAACCTCAATTCCCACCGCAGATGGCGCCAACCCACGGGAACGGTCCCAGCGCATCCGGTGCTCAATCAGGCTCTGCCCATCAGGCCAACCGGCATCGAAACGAAATATCCCACCCTTTCCAGACTTGGAAATATCTACCGGTATGTGCACATCGCGGATCGCGCTGACAGGCCAGACAACAGAAACGATCATCGCCACCGGCAACTGCCAACTCCCGTTTCCTTCACGGGACGCCCACCAAATAGGCCCGGCAACGAGAGCGTAGGTGATCAAATTCAATGCCTGACGCGAAACCGGTCCACGGCTGGCAACTGCCAACAGGCCCAAACCCACAATTGCCCAGCCGCCAGCGGTACCCCACCAACGAGGCATGCGAAAAATGATCAGTGCAGCAACCACCGCCGTGGCGAACATTCCATGAATGATGACCGCACCGGTAAAGTGCTCGAGTGGAACGCCCCGTGACGCCACCACGTTTGACCATGCCAGACCGACACTCCCCACAATCAAGATCAACTGGCCCGGTGACCGCAACGAACCGCTATCAAGGATGGTGCGCACAACTACTCCATGAAGGGTGACAGAACACAGCACCATGTGCATGTGTGATGAAACAGGAAACCAAACAACCAAGGCACAGCACCAACGGGAGCCAGTTGTTTTTCCGCGGACGGCCTCACAAGCCATCCGGCATACCGAACCGCTTAATGATATCAATGACTCGTGCACTGAGGCATTTTGACATTTATATTATTTCTTATATTTCCTTTTTTTATACACTTTTTTTACTATTTTTTGATCTATATGTAATATCTTCTCCTCGTCGTTTTTTTATTATTATCGTCTCTCAATTACTCATATTTTTTACTTTTTTAATTACACTTTATATAACTGCATCACGTCAATCACAGCTAGTGCTTCTGGCAATTGCAGCCCTGCTCACCACCGCCATTCCGCTCAACCCATCTCACCCGTTGCCTCCAGACACTCGAGGCAGCACCCAATCAACGCTCCTGTGGCATATCGCACTTCAAAACCCTTCCATGTCGTTACGGCGGACACTGCCCCGTCCAGTCCGCGATTCTGGAACTATTCGGTTCGTTGTTCGTTTAGGTCACCCCTATTCAGGGAAGATACAATTTGAACTTCTTATTGACGGTCGTATTGTCGGCAATACGTCACATTCACCACTTAATTTACCTGATGAAAGTGAGGGACTCGATCCCTACCAACTCCAGCTAATATTTCCATCTACCATCCTCAAACATCCGGATAAGGTGGAGGCAGAGATACGTCAACCAGAACCGGGGGATGGACCGCGCATTCAGGTGATTCGAGGTCATCTTGGCAATGCCTTCGGCCAGGTGTCCACATCCTTTGGGTCCGATGGACACTGGCTTTACGGTATGCCCAATCCCCTCACCGGACGCATTCAGGATGCCACGCCTGTGATGTGGCTTGAGGCATCTTGACTGGGGTGGCACCTGTCTTCATGAATCGTTTGTTTTCTATCTTGTTCCTGCCATTAATAGTAGTTCTGATCATGGCTATTCCAAGAATCTTAGGCACGCCATGGCACGCCATTGCCGGACCCAATTCAGTCCGTGAGTATGATGGACTCCCATTGCAGTATGAAAGCTATCTACTTGTTCGCACTTCTAATTTATTTCAGAATAATATTATTGATACATATGAAACTAAATTAAATTCTGATGAATATCGCAGTTTAATACCAATTTATTTCATGAATACATTTATTAGTCTTGGACTATCTCCTTCTATATCTTTTCATGCCACCGACGTGTTGTTCTGGTGGATTGGATCAGTTGGCACGTATGGGCTGGCGCGCCATTTCCAATCGCCTCACCGTGCGGCACTGATGGCTTCCGTATTGACCGCTTCGTCCCCGCTTGGTGTCGCTTTTATTGGTGGTTTTGGTCTTCACACTGCACAATCAATGAGTTTGACTTTATTTTTATTTATTATTTTTCACACTCTCCATGGCGCTCGTGGGATTCTAAATACCTCTCTTATAATCAGTTTAATTTTATTAGCTTCTCAATTTGTATATAATTACTATTTATTTCTTATTCCTTTACTTATTTGTTTCGCTATTATGATGTGCAGCAGGCGTACCCAATTAATTATTGCTATTTCTGTCTTATGTTATGTATTTATTTCATTCGTGTTGTTTTTAATTGCAGACAAGTTATTTACA